>JAZLIU010000118.1:0-3808 GCA_045617565.1 Oscillospiraceae bacterium | reverse complement strand
CGCCGCAACCGCCCCACCGAAGTCTACCGACGCGATGGCGGCGGCAGTATACCCCCCGATACCGGGCAGCGCCGACAGCTCCGCTGACTTCTCCGGTAATTTGCCGCCGTACTGCTCACAGATGAGCTTCGCCGCCTTTTGCAGATTTCGCGCGCGGGAGTAGTAGCCGAGCCCCTCCCAGAGCTTAAAAAGCCGCTCCTCGGGGATCTTCGCCAATGCTTCCACCGTCGGCAGCTCCGCCATGAAGCGCTCGAAGTACGGAATGACCGCGCTCACGCGCGTCTGCTGCAGCATGATCTCCGACACCCACGTGCGGTACGGCGTGACCTCTTCGCGCCACGGAAGCGTGCGAGCGTGGGCATCGTACCATAGAAGCAGCGGCGCGGTCAGTTTATTCAGATTGTCCCAATTCTCATTCATATCACTTGTTGAAGCGCGTAGCGTAGGCGCAGCGTCGGCACAGTTCCTCCGCAGGCTGACGGCGGGAAAAGCCATCCCGCAGCTCACGCGCGCGTGTGTTATTTAATATGGTGTCCAGTTCTTCTTCAAAAAGATTTCCCAGCGCGAGGTCGCCCTCGTGGTCGAGGCAGCACGGCACCACCGTCCCGTCGGCAAGCACGCCGAGCTGGTCGCGCAGGGCGTAGCAAAACTGCGTGTCCGCCTCGTCCGCATCGAGATCGGGCCAATCGAACTTCTGCGCGCGCTCAAGATACAGGTGGTCGGCGAGCTTAAAGCTGCCGTCGCGCGTCTCCGGCCAGTCGGACGAACCGAGCTTTTCGCGCAGGAACGCAATAATGCTTTCATTGAGCGTCTCCGCGCCGCCCTCGTTCCACAGCCGCAGCGCCACGATCACGCCGCGTGCGCTCGCTTTGGCGGCAAAATCCCAGACTTCTTCGAGATACGTCCGTTCCTCGGAAATGGCGCGGCCGTTCCCCTCGAACGAGTGGAGCGAGACGCTGATCTTGTGGAGATTTTTCGCCGCGAGTAATTCTTCGCTGCGCTTGCTGAGCAGCGTCCCATTCGTCGTGATGCAGATCTTCATCCCCCGCGCCTCGGCAAGCGCCATCAGCTCGGCAAGCCGTGGGTGCAGCAGCGGCTCGCCCATGACGTGCAGATAGACGTAGCTGACGTGTCCTTGCAGCCGATCGAGCACGAGCGCGAACTCCTCCGCCGTCATTGTGCGCGGCGCTCGCTTCGTCTTGGGGCAAAAGGCGCAGGCAAGATTGCACACGTTCGTAATCTCAACGTAGGCTTTTTTCAGCATCGCCGCGCCTCCCTCGCAATAGATACAATATATTGTATCATACCCGTTTCGGCATTGTCCAGCCCTTGTAAGTCTTGCGCCGCGATTTCTTTGCGTGTATAATGGAAAAAACAGTTTTCGCGGAGGTGCACCATGACCGTCACATTTCTCGCCCACAGCGGCTTTCTCGTCGAGTGGGACGACTTCTATACGCTTTTTGATTTCTACAAGGGCGATCTGCCCGAACTTGACAGCAATAAGCCGCTGCTTATCTTTTCCAGTCACAGCCACGAGGATCACTTTGACCCCCGCATCTTCACCGAGGTCTTTGCGCAGCATCCGAATATCCACTATTATCTCTCGCGCGACATTCGCCTGACCGAACGCCGCCGCGGTTGGCTGAATATCACGGACGAGATGTTCGCGCACGTTACATCTCTGCGTCCCGATGAGGTGCTCGTTACCGAAGCGGCGGGAAAGCCCCTGACGATCCGCACGGTCAAATCCACCGACATCGGCTCGGCATTCCTGCTCCAAAGCGGCGGGAAGCTCGTGTTTCACGCGGGCGATCTGAACTGGTGGCACTGGGTGAGCGAGGGCAAGGCATACTGCAACAATATGGCGGCGAGCTACAAGCGCGCCGTGGAGAAGCTGCGCGCCGCGGTCGAGAGCGAGGCGTTCGACAACGGCTGTGCGCCGCGCATCGACGTCGCCATGCTGCCGCTCGACCCGCGTTTGGACGATGGCTTCGGCATGGGGATCGAATACCTGCTCAAGTGCGTCGACGTCGAGACCGTTTTCCCCATGCACATGTGGGAGCACTTCGAGTGGATCGACCGTTATCGCGCTGAGCATCCGCAGCACGCGGAGAAAATCGTGCGCATTTCCCACAACGGGCAGCGGTTTGAGCTCTGATCACGCCCCAAATGTTACAGCTTTGTTAAATTTGACGAAACTTTTTCAGCGTTTCTTCGATTTTCTTCGGCAAAAAATGCAAGTTTCCCGTCAGGGATATTCATTCCCGGCGATCTCCGTTTTTTCCCGACGGTTCGTCTGCAACGGCTGTACATATTCTTTTTATTCGGGTTCATATCCATAAAAACCGCAGTGTATATTCTTTCCCCGTCCGATGCAATTCACATTTTCGCAGATTTCTTGCGAAAACTTTTGCTGTACTTTTGTCTGTTTTGTACATTTTTCGTTGATTTGCCCGCCATCCGCCTTTTTCAGCTTGCACAAATGAATGATTGACAGTATAATGACATTGTCGAATTCTCAAAGAATTGCACTTCATCTTCTTTCTCGGTATGGGATCGCACTTCGGCAGATGCCGTGAAAAACCCATCCGGTCTCTGCGAAGAAATTCCATTCCCGCTCTCTTTCATACATAGCGGCAGAACCGCTCAGAGGGAAGCTGTTGTCTCAAGCAACGCAATTCAGAGAACAAAACCCGCCCCAAAAGGGCAAATTTTTAAAGGAGGAATCTCTCATGCGTAAAATTCTTGCTCTCATCCTCGCATCCCTGATGCTCGTCGGCATGCTCGCCGGCTGCGGCGGTGGCTCCACTTCCGCCGAAGGCGACACCATCAAGCTCGGCTGGATGGGCTCCCTCACCGGTGACCAGGCTGCCTACGGCACCTGCGAAAGCCAGACCATCAAGCTCCTCGTCGAGAAGAAGAACGCCGAAGGCGGCATCCTCGGCAAGCAGATCGAGCTCATCTGCTACGACACCAAGGGCGACGCTCAGGAAGCTGTCAACGTTGCCAAGCGTCTGTGCGCTCAGGACAAGGTCTGCGCGATCCTCGGCCCGAATGCTTCCGGCCAGTGCATCGCCATCCAGTCCGTTCTGAATGAGTACCATGTCTCCGATATGTCCACCGTTGCCACCAACGAAAAGGTCACGGTCCAGGACGGCGTTCTGCAGGAGTACAACTTCCGCGTCTGCTTCCTCGATCCCGAGCAGGGCCGTATCGCCGGTACCTTCGTGTATGACAACCTCGGCTTCGACAAGGTCGCTATCCTCTACGACGTCAACGACGACTATGGCCAGGGCCTGAAGGACAACTTCATCAAGGTCTTCGAGGCCAAGGGCGGCACGATCGTTGCGGAAGAGAAGTACAACGGCGGCGACGCTGACTTCACCGCTCAGCTCACCACCATCCGCGACACCGACGCTCAGCTCATCTTCACCCCGATCTTCTATCAGGACTTCATGATGATCCACAAGCAGGCCCGCGTCCTCGGCATTGAGCTGCCGATGCTCGGCGGTGACGGCTGCGCTTCCGAGGTTCTCTTCGACGCTGCTGACGCTGTTGACGGCTCCTACGTCATCAACCACGTCTCCCTCGTTGACCCCTCCACCGAATCCTGGCGTCAGGAATACTCCGCTCGCTGGAACGGCGCCAAGATGGAGCTCAACGGCTATATGGCTTACGACGCGTTCCTGGTTTGGTGCGCTGCCGTTGAAAAGGCCGGCTCTGCTGATCCCGAAGCCATCGCCAAGGCTTACACCGAGATCGAAGTCACCGGTATCACCGGTACCATCAAGCTTGACCCCGCCACCCA
>JAZLIU010000117.1:0-2309 GCA_045617565.1 Oscillospiraceae bacterium | reverse complement strand
GGCAGCTTCGGCGCGCAGAGCTTATCCTCCACCGATTTTTCCGCGACACAAATAACATCGTGCGATACAAGTGCCGCGCGCACGTCATCCTCCGACGCGCCGAACAGCGTCGGATACTGCTCGGGCAGTTTTATTTTCGTTGAAGTGCAGATGATGACCCTGCCGCGGGATTTTAATTCCTCGGCAAGCGTATACATCAGCGTCGTCTTTCCGCCGCCGCCGATGAGCGCGGTGACACCGCGCCCGATCTGTAAAAGTGGTGCGATCCGCATGGTATTTCCTTTCAGTGCAAGCGTTTTGCGCGGTGCTCGATCATCTCCGCGGCGATGCTGACGGCGATCTCCTCCGGCGTTTCGGCGAGGATCGGCAAGCCGATGGGCGAATGGATGCGCGCGATGTCCGCGTCCGTATATCCCTGCGATAGCAGCAGCTCGCGCGTTTTTGCGACCTTGTGCTTCGAGCCGATGCAGCCGATATAGCTCGCCTCGCTTTGCAGCACCTGCGCGAGAATTTCAAAGTCCGCGCGGTGACCCGGCGTCATGATGACAGCATAATCGTTCGCGGTCAGCGTGACCTTTTCATAGATCCTGCCGAAGTCCCCGAAGATGACGGCGCGTGCGGCAGGGTAATTCTCAATCTTCGCCAGCTCTTCCCTGTTGTCGAAAACGACCACGGGAAACCCGACCGTCGCAAGCACCGGCACGAGCGCCCTGCCGACATGACCGCCGCCGAAGAGGTAGACCTTGCCCGCGCGGCAGATCGGCTCGACGTAAAGGTCGTCCCTCCACACGGCTTTTGCGGTGAAGCACTCCCGTTTGTCAGCCGGTATTTCCTGCGCGGTCAGCACCTCAAAGCGCTGTACGCGCTCGCCGGAAAGCCCCATCAGAAGCCATGCGTCCTGCTCGCCGCCGAGCGCTTCGCGCCAACGGCGCAGCACAGCGATCTCAGCAGTCATATCGGGCGCAAACACCTGCGAGTAGACCGTCACGCGGCCGCCGCAGATCATCCCCACACTCTCGACCTCGTCGGGACGCAGATCGTAGGATTTCAGCTCCGGCGTATTCGTGCGCAGGCACTCCATCGCGCGCTGCGTCGCCGCGTATTCCACCGCGCCGCCGCCGATCGTGCCGAGCGTGTGACCGTCGGCAAAAACCGCCATCCGTGCGCCCGCGCCGCGCGGTGAGGAGCCGGAGGATGCCAGAATGCTGCATAAAACGACGCGCTCGCCGCGATCGATGGCGTCGAGCATCGCGGTCAAAATTGTTTCCATCGCTCCTGTTATCCTTTCGCAAATATCACGATTTGTTCGGATTATATCAGATTTTCCGCGTAAATACAATTATCATTCCGAATTATTCGGAATTTCTTCTTGTCTTTTTGATCATATTCTGCTATACTTTCGTTATCTTATTTAAGATAACGCCATGGAGGAGCTATGAAGCATTTCCGCAGAACGGTATATTTACTGTGCGCCGCGCTCACTGCGCTTATCCTCGTTTCGCTCTGCCTCGGGCGATACGCGGTGCCGCCGCGCGAGATGCTGCGCATCTTGATTTCGCGCTTTTTCCCCGTCGCGCAGACGTGGGAATCCGGCATGGAGGCAGCCGTTTTGAATATCCGCCCGCCGCGTATCCTTCTTGCGATGCTCGTGGGCGCGGCGCTGAGCCTCGCGGGTGCGGCGTATCAGGGGGTATTTCGCAACGCGATGGCGGCGCCCGACTTTCTCGGCGCGTCCTCCGGCGCAGCCTTCGGCGCGGCGCTGGCGATCCTGCTGGGGCTATCTTCGTATCTTGTGACCGCCGTGGCGTTCTGCTTTAGTCTGCTGACGGTCGCGCTCGTCTTTTTTGCCGCGCGCAAAGCGCCCGGCAAGCGCGCCGCCAACCTCATTCTCGCGGGCATCATGGTCTCCTCGCTCTGCTCGTCGGGCACGTCGTACTTAAAGCTCGTCGCCGACCCCGCGAGCAAGCTGCCGGAGATCACCTACTGGCTGATGGGCAGCCTGAGCGGGAAAACATGGGGCGACGTGCACTTTGCGCTGCCCGTGCTGCTGCTCGGCACGCTGCCGCTGCTGCTTCTGCGCTGGCGCATCAACCTCCTCACGATGGGCGACGACGAGGCGCGCGCGATGGGCGTGGATGCGGACAAACTGCGGCTCGTGATCGTGCTGTGCGCCACGCTCGTGACGGCGGCAAGCGTCGCAGTCTCCGGCATGATCGGCTGGGTTGGGCTTGTGGTACCGCACATGGCGCGGCGCATCGCGGAGAACAACTACCGCCGTCTCCTGCCGACAACGCTGCTGCTCGGCGCAC
>JAZLIU010000116.1:0-5922 GCA_045617565.1 Oscillospiraceae bacterium | reverse complement strand
GGCATTTACGAGGTATTGAAGCACTCCGAGGACCTCGCGCTTGCCGCGGGGATGCTCAAGGAGACGGACGATTACAGCGTGTTCGCCTCGCCGGAATTCCACGACTTTTTCTCAAAATACGCCATCCACGTCGGCTCGACGGGCAATCTGGGGCTTTCCATCGGCATCATGTCCGCGGCGCTGGGCTATCGCGTCAGCGTCCACATGAGCGCGGACGCGAAGCAGTGGAAAAAAGACCTGCTGCGGCAAAAGGGCGTGAACGTCGTGGAGTACGCGGCGGATTACTCGAAAGCCGTGCAGGAGGGGCGCAAGCTCACCGAGGGCGACCCCATGAGCTACTTTGTGGACGACGAAAACTCACAGACGCTGTTCCTCGGTTACGCCGTCGCTGCGCGGCGGCTCAAGGCGCAGCTCACGGAGCAAAACGTCACCGTGGACGCGCAGCATCCGCTGATCGTCTACATCCCCTGCGGTGTCGGCGGCGCGCCGGGCGGCGTGTGCTACGGGCTCAAGCAGGAGTTCGGCGACAACGTGTACGTGTTCTTCACCGAGCCGACCGAGGCGCCCTGTATGCTCCTCGGCCTTGCCACGGGGTTGCAGGATAAGATCTGCGTGCAGGATATCGGACTTACCGGCCTCACCGCGGCAGACGGCCTCGCGGTCGGTCGGCCGTCGAGCTTCGTCGGTAAGACGGTCGGCGAGTTGCTCGCGGGCGAATTCACCGTCGCGGATGCGCGGCTTTACGACTATATGCGTGCGCTGCTCGAAACGGAGGGCCTCTTCATCGAGCCGTCCGCTTGTGCAGCGTTCATCGGCCCGAGCAGATTTTCCTCACTCGATGGCTTTATCGACGCGCAGGGACTTGGCGGAAAGCTCCAAAATGCGACGCATATCGCCTGGGCGACGGGCGGCAGACTCGTCCCCGAGGCTGAGCGCGAGAGGTACAAAAATACGCACCTATAAGCATAAAAAATTGGCAGGCTTTTGCCTGCCAATTTTTTATGCGTTCAGAACAGCTGACCGGGGAGCCTCAGTTTTTCCTTCGGCGGGAATCTTTTGTCGAATTCCTCCGCCTCCGCTTCGTCCACGAAGTAGCCCTGCGGGGTGTGGTACGTGCCTTCGACGCCGTCGAGATAGCCCTCCTCCAGCTCTTTGAGCAGGAAGTAGGGCACGACCTCGTCGCGCGGCTCGTCGTAGTAGTGGATGCCTTTCGTGCTTGCCACCACGAAGCCGGACTTGCCGTAGAAGTCGATATTGCCCTCGAAGCAGAGCGCACCCGCGCCCATGGCTTTGGCTTTCTCCATCGAGTAATCGAGAAGCCACTTGCCGTAGCCCTGCTGCTGATATTCCGGCAGGATGCCGATGGGGCCCATCGTCATGATGGGGATGCTCCTGCCGTCATCGGCCTTGATCTCGGCGCGGACGTACATCACCTGACCGATGATCTTTCCATTCTTTTCGAGCACGAAGTCAAGCTCCGGCACAAAGTCGGGATCATCGCGGTAGGTGTGCAGAACGTAGTGCTCCAGACAGCCGGGGCGGTAGACGTTCCAGAACGCCTCGCGCACGACGTTTTCGGTTTCTTCATAGTCAGCGGGTGTTTCCAAACGGATGATGCAGTCATTTGTGTTCATTGTTTAACCTCCTGAAAATTGTTGACTGAGCAATATGGGAGGTGAGACGCCGCAAACCTCCCGGCTTAGCGGACAATCTCCAAGGTGTTGTTTTTCAAACAGCGGTCTCCTTGCTATGAAATATTTATATCAAGCCTCGCGGCGTGATACCGAAGTTATTTGTGCAGGATGGGGGAGAGAGGTTTATAGATCAGGAAGCACAGCGCCACGTCGATCATGCCCTTACAGAACGTGAACGGCATATTGAAGATCGTCAGGCACTCAATGAGCGTGTCGGCGCTCGGCAAAATCGCCTGATACGCGCCGAGGATCACGTCCATCGGCGCAAAGACCACCGCATAGACGGGGTAGACGAGGAAGTAGTTGACCGGCACGGAGATGAGCGCCATGAGCGCACAGCCGATGACCGAACCGATGAGCGCGCTGTGGCGCGATTTATGGTGCCGGTAGACGAGACCGGCGGTGAACGAAAATACCGCGCCGAGCAGGAAGTTGCACACTTCCCCGACGTAGGCACTGGACGTACCGTGGAACACGATGAACAGCAGGTTTTTCACCAGCGTTACGACCACGCCGTAGAGAGGCCCGAGCGCGAACGCCGCAAGCAGCTCGGGCAAATCCGAAATGTCCATCTTGATGAACGGCGGGATGAGCGCCGGAATCGGGAACTCGATGAACATCAGCACGAACGCCACGGCGGAGAGCATGGCGGCGACGGTGAGACGGTGGGTTTTCTTTGCCTGTGCGGACATAAAAAGACACTCCTTTGTGAAAAACTCCCTGAAAGACAAGTCTCCCAAGGTGTCAGACGCAAAGAAGCGCAGAAATTGCGTGCAACACATCTTCTCTCCTCCGGACTGTGACCGTCGGTGCCGGAATTGCGCCGGCTCATGCGGAAAACCGCTTGCGGACTATACCGCCGGTGGGGAGTTTCACCCCGCCTCGAAGACTGTGATTCAGTTTCTATGCATAGTATAGAACAATTATGCGCAGATGGCAAGAGGAAAATGCGCCCTTGTCAACGGCGGCGAAAACTGGTACACTTTGAAAAAAACGAGGGAGGTGCGGCGGTGGATTTATCGAAGCTGTATGCAAGCGAAATACCGGATTTCCTGCGTGAAGCGTGCGAGACCGACGCGATGCGGCGTCTGCGCGGCGTCGGCATGAACTGCGGCTGTGAATATACCGATTTCCTGCGCTTTCGCGACTTGGCACCGTACTCCCGCTTTGACCACAGCCTCGGCGTTGCGCTGATTGTCTGGCAGCACAGGCACGATAAACGGCAGGCAATGGCTGGACTGCTGCACGATGTGGCGACACCCGTTTTTGCGCACGTCGTCGATTTCCTCAAGGGCGACTATCTCGCGCAGGAGGCGATCGAGGCGGGTACAGAGGCGATGATCCTTGATTCGCACGAACTGTGTGCAGTGCTGGATAAGTACGGTCTCACCGTGGACGAGGTGAAGGACTATCACCTCTATCCCGTGGCGGACAACGATTCACCGCGCCTTTCCGCCGACCGCCTGGAGTATTCGCTTGGGAATATGTTGGGCTACGGATTTGCCGACCGCCGCACGGTCGAATCGCTTTACGAAGATATCACCGTCGGGACGAACGAATGTGGCGAAACGGAGCTGGTGTTCACGCATATGGAGCAGGCATCGGCGTTTGCCGGTCTCGCGCTCAAGTGCGGCGAGGTCTACGTCTGTGACGAGGATCGCTATGCCATGCAGCGCCTTGCCGAAGTCCTTGACGACGCGCTCAAAGCGGGTATCATTACCTCCGATGATCTTGCCGCCACCGAGCCGCAGGTCATCGCCAAGCTGACGGCGGACGAAAAAACGGCAAAAGCGTGGCGTGCGTTCCGCGCGCTGCACGCGACGGAGACCGCGGACGATGCGCGGGACGGTGTGTGGCGCAAAATCTACGCCAAAAAGCGCTATATCGACCCGTACGTCGTGGGACGGGAGAGAGTGTCGGCGCTTGACGCGGATTTTTCCGCGGCGCTCGATGCATTCCGTGCACAGAGGCAGGACTACTGGGTGCGCGGATATTAAAACGAAAGCGGGTGCGAAAGCACTCGCTTTTTGTCGAAAAACAGCTCTTTACAAAATGGAACAGATATTCTATAATATGGGCAAAAAGAGGTGAAGCACCGTGAGAGGAAGACCGAACACCTGCGCGTTTACCGGCCACCGCCCAAGCAAGCTGCCGTGGGGTATGGACGAGCGCGACATCCGCTGCCTTGCGCTCAAGGCGAAGCTGCGCGCGGCGGTCGAAAGCGCCATCGCGGAGGGCATGGAGCATTTCATCTGCGGCATGGCGGAGGGCTGCGACCTGTACTTTGCCGAAACGGTGCTGGAGCTGAAAAAGACCTACCCGCACATCACGCTCGAAGCGGCGATCCCGTGCCCCACGCAAGCGGACAAATGGAGCGCCGCGCAGCGCGAGCGGTACCGCGCGATCCTTGCCCAGTGCGATGTGGAAACGATGGTGCAGCAGGAGTACACCCCAGGCTGTATGCAGCGCCGCAATCGCTACATGGTCGACCACGCCGCGCTGCTCATCGCCGTGAACGACGGCGAACCGGGCGGCACGCGCAATACGATCCTCTACGCGCTGCGCCAGGGATTGAACATCGCGGACATTCCGATATAATACTGATTTCTACCGAATATTAGTATAAAAACCGGACTTGAAATACGGAGGTGTGTTCTATGACTTTTGATTTTAAGAAAGAATATAAGGAATTCTATATGCCAAAGAACAAGCCTGAAATAGTGATTGTTCCTAAGGCAAACTATATAGCTGTTCGCGGCAAAGGCAATCCCAATGAAGAGGGTGGCGCTTATCAACAGGCTATCGGTGTGTTGTATGCAGTTGCATACACTCTAAAAATGAGTTATAAGACAGATTATAGAATTGAAGGATTCTTTGACTATGTTGTTCCTCCGCTTGAGGGCTTTTGGTGGCAAGAAGGTGTTGATGGAGTAGATTACAGCGATAAATCGGCATTCTGTTGGATTTCTGTAATCAGGCTTCCTGACTTTATAACAAAGAAGGACTTTGATTGGGCTGTAGAAACAGCAACAAAAAAGAAAAAGATGGATTGCAGCGGTGCTGAGTTTATTACAATAGATGAAGGACTTTGCGTTCAAATAATGCACAACGGACCTTTTGATAGTGAGCCGGATACTGCTGAAATTATGAATCGGTATATTGCTGAAATAGGCTATGAAAATGATTTTTCGGACACTCGTCTACATCATGAAATATATTTATCAGACGCAAGGAAAGTTGCTCCGGAAAAATGGAAAACTGTAATAAGGCATCCGATTAAGTAAAGAATCTAAGTTCACTCAATCAAAGATTAGATTGTAGGAAAAGAGAGGTCAGATTTGACCTCTCTTTTTTGTCATACAATAATTTCTCAGATGCTCGGCTTTGTGTGTTTTTATCAAAATCATAGAGTGCTCTGCTGAAAAGTCCTGATTTTATAAAGGTTTGCATGACTTGGAAGAAAATGGATTCAGTTATCTAAAACTAAAACACTCAAATCCGAACTGGAAGTTTTCTCATACATCGTAGCAGCCTAAGATCACGATGCCGGCGACCACGAGCAGCACCATCGCGTAGTGCTTTTTGGAGAGCTTTTCCCTGAGGAAGATGCGGCTCCACAGCACGCTTGCCACGCAGTACGACGAGATGATCGGCGCGGCCATGGCGACGTGTGCGCTGTCGGCAATGGCGTAGATATAGGCGAACTGTCCTGCGGTCTCGAAGAGCGCACCGACGTATTTCGGCGCTTCGCGGCGGGGAAGGAGTTTGTCCTTTTTGATGAGCACAACATAGACGAAGCACGCAAGCCCCGCGAGCAGGAATGTCAGCTCGTAGGCGACGTTCGCGCTGTCCTCGTTGAGCGTTTCCAGCACGAGCGAGTCGGCAAAGGTGCCCAGCGCGTCGAGCAGACAATAGATGACGGGCAGCGCCAGCGCGAGCCACGATTTCGCGTAGCGGCGGTTCGCTTCATCCTGCCGCGCACGCCGCAGTTCGTCGTCCTCGTGCGCTTCGACCAAACCGAGCCCGATCACGCCCGCGCACACGAGCGCGGTCGCGGCGAGCTGCATGGGAACGATCTCGCCGATGCTGCCCGTGATGAGGCACAGCACCGCGACAAGCGCACCCGAGGAATTGCAGATGGGCGAGGAGATGGAAAGCTCGATGTAGCGCAGACCGAGGTATCCGATCATCATCGACGAGATATACAGCAGCGAAAAGTCGGAGGCCA
>JAZLIU010000115.1:0-4602 GCA_045617565.1 Oscillospiraceae bacterium | reverse complement strand
CAGGGCAAAGTATTCGCGGGCAAGCTCGGTGATGCGCTCGTCGTTCTCCACGCCCTCGATGACCGCATCGGGAAAGTATAGCCTGCATTGCGTTGCATACGTCCCAGAGCCGATGCCGAGAATGAGAATACGCGGCGCTTTCGCCTGCACCATCACGGGTGCAGCGAGCGCATAGTCGTAGTACATCCCGGTCAGGCCGTCCTCCTTCATCTTGACGCTCTGCACGCCGAAAAGAACGTTGGTCGAGAGGATCGTGCGGTCATCCTGCTCCTTGACCTGCAAATAGTTGTAGACCGATTCGCCCTCGTAGGTGAGATCGTCCTCCCAGAACGCAAACGCGGTCGAGTGGCCGAACACGGTGCAAAGCAGGAACAATACAACAACGATAAGACTCAGCTTTCTCCCCTGCCCCTCGCTGATGAAGTACGCAAGGCCGATGCACAGCAGGATGCCGGAGAAGATCAGAAAGGTCACGGAGGTGCCGACGGCGGGGATGGTCACGAATGTCGGCAGAAAGGTGCCGAGGATGCTGCCGATGGTGTTGCAGGCGTTGAGCCTGCCGACCGTCGAGCCGCTCTCGGCAAGCGAGTCCACCGTGTATTTCGTCAGCGACGGTGTGACCGTGCCGAGCAGGAAGAGCGGATAGACGAAGATCACCATGCACGACGCGAACGCCGCGATGATAAGGAAATTCGTGTCAACGGCGATGACGAGCAGTCCCGAAATGGCGATGATGACGTACTTGCCCACGACGGGGATCGCCGCGATCCACACCGCCGCGATCATCACGCGGCGATAGAGAACGGCGGGATCGGGGTTTTTGTCCGCCGTGCGTCCGCCGTAGAGGTTGCCGAGCGCCATGGCGATCATGATGGTGCCGATGATGATCGTCCACACGATCTGCGAGGAGCTGAAATACGGGGCAAGCAGGCGGCTCGCGCCCAGCTCCACCGCCATCAGGCTCACGCCGGAGAAAAACTCCGTTAGATAGAGGAAATATTTGTTTTTCAAAATCTTGTGCTCGCCCATCGACGCTTCCTCCCATAATGGATTGTCTCCATTTTATAAAAAAACAGGGAGAAAGTAAAGAACTTTCTCCCCGTATATTTTTATGCGCGTTTCCTGCGGAGCTTCACAGCCAGATAAATGGACGGAAGCTGCAAAATGATTGCCGCCGCCAGCGCCAGATACGGCAGCTTCGCGAGGTCAACTTCCATAGATGCCGCCGTCCCGAGCGTCACGACGCCGATGGCAAACGCCGCCGTAAGCAGCATCATCCAGATGCGGCCGCTCTCGATGCCGAACTTGAACAGAATTGGGAACTGCACCGCGATATAGAGAAGCGTCGCCGCCAATAGAAGCGCGAGGGACGCAAAGTCCCCGCCCTCTCCGAACGGCAGAAGCATGACGATCAGCTTGAGCGCCGCGCCCGCTAAGAGCGCCAGGTAGCCGAGCAGGTACTTGCTCACGACCAGATTGCGCACGGACACCGGCATAGAGAGTGCATAGCGATCCCACCTGCTGCGTTCGTCATACGCCATGCAGCTCGTGGGCAGCATGGCGCACAGCAGTACGCCGACGCTCCCGATGCCGGCGGAAAATTCGCCGATGACAATATAGAGCGCAATGAGAAAAATAAGCCGCTTCGCGCCGCCCCAAAGCATATACCAATCCTTTAACAGCAGACCTTTCATCTTCCGCGCTCCTCTCTTGCGATGCCCAAAATGATCTCCTCGAGCGTCTTCCCCGGGTGCGCGGCGAGCAACACTTCCCGACTCTCGCAGAATTTGAGCGTCCCGCAGTGCAGGAACGCCACGCTGTCGCAGAGCTTTTCAATGTCGCTGACGATGTGGGAGGAGAGCAAAATCGCGTGCTGCCCGTCGGCGATGAATGCCTTGAGCTCATCGAGCAGCTCATCGCGCGCGATGGGGACTAGTCCGCCCGTCGCCTCGTCGAGCAGCAGGAGCTTGGCGCGGTGGGAAAGCGCCACGGCGAGCGAGAGCTTCATCTTCATGCCGCGGGAGAACTGCTTGAACGCAAGATTGCGCGGCAGCTCATATCGCCCCAGGTGCGCGAAATAGGCGTCGCTGTCCCAGTTTTTGTAGATGCTTCGCTCGATTTTGTCCACCTGTTCGGCGGTGATGCTCTCGGGGAAGCAGGCTTCGTCGAATACGACGCCGACGTCCTCTTTCCGCGCGGTAAACTCTTCGTCCGTACAATCGCAGCCGAGGACTTTCGCCTCCCCGCCGTCGCGCGGCAGGAGGTTCAGCAGCAGCGAGATCGTGGTCGATTTGCCCGCGCCGTTTTCGCCGACAAGGCCGAGTGCGCTGCCCATCGGCAGCGTAAACGTCACGTCCCGCAGCGTGAACGTGCCGAACGATTTGGTGAGGTTTTTCACTTCCAATGCGTTCATGGTTTTTCTCCTTAATATTTCTTGTTGTAAACACGATACAACACCGTGAAGAGGATGCACTGGAAGCAGGTCAAAAACGTCAGCACCTTGCCCAGCAGCATCTGGTCAAAGACGTACATAGAAAGAAGTCCCACCGCAAGCTGCACGTAGACGGAGACGACAAACGTCATCGAGCGCGCTTTATTCGACACATAGGCCGTGCGCTCGTCGCGCAGTGCCGCCTCGTAATCCGCCGCCTTTTCCGGATCCTTCTCCCAGCGGCGCACGCGCAAAAGACGGATCACACCGATGACAAGAAAGCATCCTGCCATGCCGCTGGTCATGCCGCTATAAAAATCGTTTTCCCACTCCGGCACGAGCGCCGCGATCCACAGCGCGACGCCGACGATCACCCAAAGGATGGCCCATTTCTTCTGATTTTTGAGTGTCATACCGTTTCCTCCTCAAAGATGAAAATTTCTTCAATGCTTGCTCCGAACTGCATGGCGATGGCGTGCGCCAGCAGGATCGAGGGGTTATATTTCCCGCCCTCAAGCGAAATGATCGTCTGGCGCGAAACACCGACCGCTGTTGCCAGCTGCTGCTGCGTCATGCCGAGCGCTTTCCGCTTCTCTTCAATTCTGTTTTTCAAGCCACCCGCTCCTTTTATAGTCAAGTTTGCTTTACATTTGAAGCATAACACCGACGCGCAAGAATGTCAAGCGTATTTTACATTTTTTTGCGTTGATTTTGCTGCCGCATTTTGGTACAATAAAGGTAGAAATTTCAGGAGGCGCAGAAATGATCAAAATTGCCCCTTCCATTTTATCCGCCGACTTCGCGCATCTCGCTCGTGACATCGAGGCGATCGCCACGGCGGACTACGTCCACTTCGACGTGATGGACGGCATTTTCGTGCCGAACATCTCCATCGGCGTCCCCGTGCTCAAATCCGTCCGTACGGTAACGACGCTGCCCATCGACGCGCACCTGATGATCGTGCAGCCGGTGCACTACGTCGAGCAGTTCTGCGACGCGGGCGCGGATCTCGTGACCTGCCACGTCGAGGCGGACACGCCGGAAAATATCCACCTCGCGCTTGAAAAGATCCACGCAAAGGGCAAACGCGCGGGCGTGGTCGTCAAGCCGAACACGCGCGCGGAGGCGGTGCTGCCGTTTGTTAAAGAGTGCGACATCATCCTTGTGATGACGGTCGAGCCGGGCTTCGGCGGACAGAAGTTTATGGCGGACATGATGCCGAAGCTTGCGCAAATCAAAAAGTATATCCACGAAATGAACCCCGGCTGCGAGCTGGAGGTGGACGGCGGCGTGGACGCGGTGACCTGCCATGCCTGCATTGAGGCAGGCGCGAACGTACTGGTCGCGGGCAGCGCGGTCTACAAGGCGGCGGATATTCCCGCGAAAATCAAGGAACTTCGAGGATAAGGATATGGAATACTTCCCTGCGGCGCTGGAAAAATTGGTGGAACAGTTTGCCCGTCTCCCCGGCATCGGCGGCAAGAGCGCACAACGCCTTGCGTTCCACGTTTTGAGCCTCACGGATGAGGAAGCAAAAGAATTCGCCGACGCGATCACGGATGCCAAGCGCACGGTCACCTGCTGCCCCGTCTGCCGCAACCTGACGGACGGCGGCGTGTGCTCGATCTGCGCGTCGAACAAGCGCGACGGCTCCGTTGTCTGCGTGGTCGCCGATCCGCGCGATGTGGTCGCCATCGAGCGCGCCCGCGAGTTCAACGGCCACTATCACGTGCTCCACGGCGTCATCTCCCCGATGAACCACGTAGGGCCCGACGATCTGGAGATCAAGTCGCTCGTCGAGCGAGTCAGTAAGGGCGGCATCGAGGAGGTTATCATGGCGACCAACCCCGACACCGAGGGCGAGGCGACGGCGATGTATATTGCACGTCTCCTGCGCCCGTTCGGCGTGCGCGTCACGCGCCTTGCCTACGGCATCCCCGTGGGCGGACACCTCGAATTTGCCGACGATGCGACGCTCATGCGCGCACTCGAGGGCAGACGCGACATATAAAAAATTTCCGCCCTTTCGGGCGGATTTTTTATAGAATAGCAGAAAAAAGCGGTGACTTTTGAACTGCACCCCGTCAAGAGGACAACGAAATAATATAAAAGTTTTCTGAAATCACACGGCACTGCGGTGCCGTGGCACCCACAGGATTTGCGGCTGTGCC
>JAZLIU010000114.1:0-2351 GCA_045617565.1 Oscillospiraceae bacterium | reverse complement strand
CGTCGAGATAGTCCATCATCTCAAACTGGAAGCCGTGCTTGCCGCACCACTGCATATACATGCGGTAGAGCATCTGCGTCCAGTCCTGCGCCTCGGTGCCGCCCGCGCCGGCGTGGAACGTGAGAATCGCGTTGCAGTTGTGGTACTCGCCGGAAAGGAGCGTGGCAAGGCGCGCCTCCTCCATGCTCTTTTCAAGCGCGGCGTAGCCCTCGGTGAGCTCCGGCAGCAGGCTTTCGTCGTCCATTTCAACGCCCATTTCAATGAGCGCGAGCAGATCGTCGCGCGAGGCGACCAGCTTTTCGTAGCGGCTCACCTTGTTTTGCAGCTGCTTCGAGCGCGTCTGATTTTTCTGCGAACGCTCGAGGTCATTCCAAAAGCCCTCCTCGTGGGCTTCCATATCCAGTCGCTCGATCTCCAACCGTGCGGACTCGATCTCCAGCGCCTTGTAGAGATTCTCGAGCGTCCCCTCCATGTCGAGCAGCTTCTGCTTGTAAACGTCGTATTCGATAACTGCCATAATCGCAACTCCTTGTTTCTTCTACATTAGCCGAAAAATTGTATCACAAGCCTTTGCAAAACGCAAGAAAAATGAAGCGGTGGCGGGAAAAATCCAAAAATCCACGCGAAAGAGCGCGAAAATACCGCGCAAGAAAAATCTTGTTACGCAGGAGCAGTCTGTGATATAATAAACTTTACGATTTCGCATCATTTGTATCAGGAGTTTTTATGGCGAAACAACGCAGAAAACAGCATAAAGTACTGCGGCGGCTCCTTTTGCTGCTTGTCGTGGGTCTCATCGCACTTGGGTGGGGCAATACGAGTATCCAAACGGAGCAGTTCACGTTCGCGTCGGCAGAGTTACCCGCAGGCTTTGATGGGCTTCGCGCCGCCGTGCTGACCGACCTGCACGGGGCAAGGTTCGGAAAAGAGAATGGAAAACTGGTGGCCGCCGTGGAAGAGCAATCTCCCGACGCTATTTTCCTCGTCGGCGACCTTGTGGATGAGCACACGAAGGACGCAGCGGACTATGCCGCGTCGCTCGGCGCGGCGCTGTCAGGCCTTGCGCCGACGTACTACGTCACGGGCAACCACGAGTGGGCGCGCGGCACGGAGGAGACGGAGCGCATCAAATCGGCGCTGACCGACAGCGGCGTAACGGTGCTGTCGAACGAATTTGTGCCTGTTGAGCGCGGTGAGGATGCCATCGTGATAGCGGGGATCGACGATCCCAACGGCTATGCCGACCAGAAGACGCCGGAGGCGCTGCGAAGCGAGGTGCAAAGCGCGAAGGGCGATTGTTTCAGCATTTTGCTCTCTCATCGCGACAGCGTGGAATATTATGACGAACTCGGTTTTTCGCTGACGCTCTGTGGTCACGGGCACGGCGGTATTTTCCGCACCCCGCTCATTGACCGCGGACTGCTCGGCACGAATCACCGCTTTTTCCCCGCCTATGACGGTGGACTTTACGAATTTGACAGCGGCAAAGCCTGTTTTGTTTCCCGAGGGCTGGGTAACATCGGGGCATCGTTCCGCATTTTCAACCGCCCGCAGTTGGCGGTCATCACATTGGAAAGGGGTTGAGAAGATGCAGGAGTTTTTCGCCGGCAGGTATGACGTTGCCGTCGTCGGCGCGGGACACGCGGGCATCGAGGCGGCGCTCGCTGCCGCAAGGCTCGGCATGAAGACCGTCTGCTTCACCATCAACCTCGGCGCGGTGGGCAATATGCCCTGCAACCCCGCCGTCGGCGGCACGGGCAAGGGACACCTCGTGCGCGAGCTGGACGCGCTCGGCGGCGAGATGGCGAAGGCGGCGGACAAGGCGTGTATCCAGTACCGCTTACTCAACCGCGGCAAAGGCCCCGCGGTGTGGTCGCTGCGCGCGCAGGCCGACCGCCGCAAATATCAGAACATCATGAAGCACGCGCTGGAACGGCAGGAAAATCTGCTTATCCGGCAGGCGGAGGTCATCGACCTGCGCACGGAAAACGGCGCGGTCAAATCCGTCGTGACGGCTACCGGCGGCGTGTATGAGGCGAAAGCCGTCATCCTCTGCTCCGGCACCTATCTCGCGGGCAAGACCATCGTGGGCGAGTGCATCCAGGACCGCGGCCCCGACGGAATGCACGCCTCCACTCCGCCCGCGGCAAAGCCCGCGGAGTTGGGCTTGCCGCTGCGCCGCTTCAAGACCGGCACGCCCCCGCGCATCAACGCGCGAAGCGTTGATTTCAGCAAGATGGAGCGGCAGGACGGCGACGAAACGCCGATCCCGTTCTCATTCTCCACGACGGACGTGCCGTGCAATCAGGCGGTGTGCTATCTGACCTACACGACCGAGGAAACGCACCGCA
>JAZLIU010000113.1:0-6538 GCA_045617565.1 Oscillospiraceae bacterium | reverse complement strand
GGCGTCGCCTATACGCTGCAGATCATCGCGCAGAAGGACGGAAACCCCACGATCGTGTCGCTGCTTTTGTCGCTGGAGTCCTTTTTCGCGGTCGTTTGCGGCGCGATCATCCTGCATGAAACGCTCAGCGGGCGGGAATACCTTGGCTGTGCGCTGATGCTCGTTGCGGTCTTTTTGTCGCAGATTCCGGAAAAAGAGCGCAAAGTAGGTTGAAAGCGGCAGTAAACCGTGCTATAATAATTCGTCAACAAATGATAGGTAGGCAGCAACTATGCGAATTGATATTCTTGGCGTCGGTTTTGATAATGTGACGATGGCGGAGGCGCTCGCGCACGGGGAGGAATTCCTTTGCGGCGAGGGCACGCATTACGTCGTCACACCCAATCCCGAGATCGTGGAGACCTGCCGCGAAAACGAAGAAGCGAGCCGCGCGGTCAACGGTGCGTCACTCGTCCTGCCGGACGGCATCGGCGTTATCTACGGCGCAAAAATGCTCGGTACGCCGCTCAAGGAGCGCGTCCCCGGCATCGAATTCGGCACCGCGATGATCGAAAAATGCGCGAAGCTCGGTAAGAGCGTGTACCTGCTGGGCGCGAAGCCCGGCGTTGCCGAAGCGGCGGCGGAAAACCTGCAAAAACGCTTTACGGGACTGAAGATCGCCGGCACGCACGACGGATACTTTAAGGAGGACGCCCCCGTTGCCGCTGCGGTCAAGGCGAGCGGCGCGGATATGGCGCTGGTGTGCCTCGGCGCACCGAAGCAGGAGCTTTTCATGGCGCGCCGCGGCGAGGCAACGGGCTGCAAGGTGCTTATGGGACTCGGCGGCTCGCTCGACATTTTTGCGGGCGTCGCCCAGCGTGCGCCGGAATTCTACTGCAAGCATAATCTGGAGTGGTTTTACCGCCTCATCAAGAATCCCTCCCGCGCGGGCCGCATGATGAAGCTGCCGCTGTTTTTGATTCACGTTGCGGGGGCGAAGAAATGAGCAGGGGAAAGCTGATCGTATTTGAAGGCACCGACGGCTCCGGCAAGGCGACGCAGAGCAGACTCCTTTTGGAGCGTTTGCAGCGCGAAGGCATCGACTGCCGTCCGCTGACCTTTCCGCGCTATGGGAAACCCTCCGCCGCACCGCTGGAGGAGTATCTGCGCGGGGCTTACGGCGCACACCCGGGCGACGTCAACGCCTACGCCACGTCGACGCTTTTCGCGGTCGACCGCTTCGCGTCCTACCGCCTCGACTGGGGGAAATACTATGAAAACGGCGGCGTGCTGATCGCCGACCGCTATACGACGTCCAATGCCGTCCATCAGGCGAGCAAACTGAGCGAGGGCGAGCGGCAGGCGTATCTCAAGTGGCTTTTTGACTTTGAATATCGTCTTTTGGGGCTTCCGGAGCCGACTCTTGTCTTTTATCTTGACGTGCCGACCGAGATCACGGAAAAGATGATGCGAAAGCGCGAGGCGCAGACCAACACCACCGCCGATATCCACGAGCAGGACGAAGCGTATCTGCGCGAGTGCCGCATCGCCGCGCAAAAGACGGTGGAGGAGTGCGCGTGGCACCGCATCGACTGTTCAAGAGGCGGCGAGATGCGCACCGTTGAGGAGATCCATGAGGAGATCTACCGCTGCGTGAAGCAGCTTTTCGCGTAAGGGGTTCCCCCTTCGGAAAGGAAGATAGTCGGGAAAGAAACCCATCAGGGGTGTCTTTCCTTTGGCTTGTCCGAGTATTCTTTCGTGAAAATGGGACGCTTGTGCGTCCCGTCTTCACAGGAGGTTTACGCCTTAGTTGCAGCAGCAGTTATCGTTGCTCCCGCAGCCGCAGTTGTTGCCGCAACCACAGTTGTTGCCGCACCCGCAGCTGCAGCCACAGCTGTTGCCGCCGCAGCCGAACAGGATCAGGATGATGATCAGGATCACCCACACGTTTGAGCAGTTGTTGTTATTGCACCACATAATTTTGTTCACCTCACTTGTCATGCTCTGCACTATCCTATGCGCGAAATGTCAAATAGGAGCTTGACCATCGAAAAAGGTGGAAAATTTTTTACAGGAAGCATATTTTTTTCAAGGAGACCGTTATGAGCAGCGAGAGAAATTACGATACCGCACGCTGGAACGCCGAGAGCGTCCGCGAGTATGAGCAGCGTCCGCGCCGAATGAGCGAGGCAACGCGCAGAAAAAGGAAAAAGCAGGGGCAGCGCCGCCGCTTTTTGGTGTGGCTGGTCTTTGTGGTCGTCGTGTCCGCGATTCTTGCGGGTGTGGGCTGGCTGCTGGCGAACGATATGTGCTCGTTCAACAAGGACCTGGTGACGGTCACCGTTGAGGTCACCAAGGATGATAATCTCAATTCTATTTCCAAGAAGCTCAAGGAGGAGGGACTGATCGAGTACCGCTGGTTCTTTAAGCTCTTCGGCGGGATACGCCATGCCAGCGATAAGATCGGCATCGGCAAATATGAGCTCACGAGCGATATGGACTACAATGCGCTCATCAATGCCATGCGCAACTCCAACGCCTCGCTCAACGCCGATACGGTCAGAGTTTCCATTCCCGAGGGCTACAATGTCCGTCAGATCATCACACTGCTCGCCAAGTACGGCGTCAACACGGAGGAGAGTCTGCTGCAGGCCGCCGAAACCGCAAAATTTGATTATGCCTTTATCAACAATGACAGCCGGAGCATCACCCGTTTGGAGGGGTATCTGTTCCCGGACACCTATGAATTCTTTGTCGGCGAGGAGCCTGTCCATGCGCTCAGCCGCCTGCTCTCCAACTTCAGTGCAAGGCTTGATGACGAGCTGACCGCGCAGATCGAGGCGTCGCCGTATTCGATGGCACAGATCCTGACCATCGCTTCGCTCATCGAGAAAGAGACCGACGGAACCGACCGCGAGAATGTCGCCTCCGTCATCTATAACCGTCTCAATAACATCGGCGAGACATACCATCTGCTGCAGATCGACGCGTCGCTCATTTACGGTCTCGGTGACCGATACACCGGCAAGCTGACGGAGAGTGATCTTGAGTTTGATTCACCCTACAACCTTGCCAAACATGAGGGATTACCCCCCACGCCGATCGGAAACCCCGGCCTTGCCTCCATTCAGGCGGCGGTGGAACCGGCCAGCACGGGCTACTACTTCTACGCCCTCGGAACGGACGGCGTGCATCACTTCTTCAAGACGTACCGCGAACACGTCAACTTTGTCAATTCCAGCCAGTATGGTGGTTAACAACAAAAAAAGCGGCGTATGCCGCTTTTTTTGACAGAAAGGCACGTTTATGAGAAAGAAACCGGAGCTGCTCGCACCGGCGGGCGATATGGAAAAACTGAAAATGGCGGTGCTCTACGGGGCAGATGCGGTGTATCTTGCGGGGACGAGCTTCGGGATGCGCTCGTTCGCGGGCAACTTTACGTCCGACGAGCTGCCCGTCGCCGTCCGATACGCCCACGACCACGGTGTGCGCGTCCATGTGACGGTCAACACCATGCCGCGCAACGACGAGGTCGCGCGGCTGCCGGAACACCTTGAGCGATTAAACGATCTCGGTGTCGATGCGCTCATTTTGGCTGACCTCGGCGCATTCACGCTGGCGGGAAAGTACGCGCCCAAGTGCGAGCGCCACATTTCCACACAGCAGAGCATCGCCAACTACGAATGTGCGCGGGCATGGTACGATTTAGGCGCGAAACGAGTGGTACTGGCAAGGGAATTATCTTTACAGGAAATTCGTGAGCTGCGAGCGAAAATTCCGAGCGAGCTGGAGATCGAGACCTTCTGCCACGGCGCGATGTGCGTCAGCTACTCGGGCAGATGCCTGCTCTCCAACTATATGACAGGCAGAGACAGCAACCGCGGCGAGTGCGCCCAGCCCTGCCGCTATCAGTACGCGCTGATGGAGGAGAAGCGCCCCGGGGAGTATTTCCCCGTATTCGAGGACGAAAAGGGCACCTACATCATGAACTCGCGCGATATGTGCATGATCGACCATTTGGACGACATTATGGATGCCGGCATCGACTGTATCAAGATCGAGGGCAGGGCGAAGAGCGAATACTACGCCGCCATCGTCACGGGCGCGTACCGCCATGTGCTCGACGACGTTGCCGCCGGACGCGGGATCGATAAGGTTTGGCGCGACGAGGTGGAGCATATCAGCCACCGACACTATTCGACCGGTTTTTTCTACGGTCAGCCGGGGCAGTATTATGAAAATTCGCGCTACATCCGCGATTGGCAGGTCTGCGCCGTTGTGACGGACTGCGATGAACACGGCAACGCCACGCTGTCGCTGCGCAACAAATTCTCCACCGGCGACGAGATCGAGCTCGTCGGCCCCGACTGCCGCCCGTTCACGATGACAGCGCCCGTGATGCACGATGCCGAGGGGGCGGAAATTACCTGTCCGCGCAACCCGCAGATGGTGTTCAAAATGAAGCTGCCGCAGTATGTGCCGCCGCTGAGCTTTGTCCGTCACGCGGTGGATTTAGGGGGAAAAGAATAAAAAGCCGCGTTCAGCGGCTTTTTTTATGGGAACAATATATTTGCGTTTTCGTCTAAAGAACAGAAAACAGCAGAAAGGATGACATCGATGAAACGATACCTGTCGCTTTTGCTTGCCGCGCTGCTCCTGCTCTCTCTTTTGAGTGCGTGCGGCGGAACAAAACAGATCGAGGAAATGCCGGAGCTGCCGCTGAACTCTGTGGAGGAATATCACTTTACACGCGAGAATTTGCCGCGGTTAGACGGTTCGACCTCGACCGCGCCGCTCGCCGTCGCCATGTGCGCGGAGCTGCTGGGCGAAAGTCCGGAGGCGGTGGAGGAGCTGGTGAAGTTCAACAAGACTACCACGGCGTACTTTAACCTGCTCGACGGCTATGCTGACCTGCTCATCATCGGCGAAGCGAACGAGGACGTGCTCGCGCACAAGGAAGAGCTCGGCTTTACCTGGGAGAAGCAGCCGTTTGCGACGGATGCATTCGTGTTCGTCGTCAACGAGGACAATCCCGTGGACTCCATCACGGTCGAGCAGGCGAAAAAGATCTACACCGGCGAGATCACGAACTGGAAGGAGCTCGGCGGGGAGGATCGCCCCATTATCGCGCTCCAGCGCAACGCCGAGGCGGGCAGTCAGACGCTGATGGAAAAGCTCGTCATGCAGGGGACTCCCATGATCGAGGCGCCCAAGGACTATATCGTTGCCACGATGGGGCAGCTCATGGAGGCGGTGCGCAGCTACGACGGCTCGCCCGGCGCGATCGGGTACAGCGTCTATTACTACGCCGAGGAAATGAAGATGGCGCAGGGACTCAAATTGTTGAAACTCGAGGGCGTGGAGCCTAACCCCGACACCATCCGCTCCGAGACTTATCCGCTGGTCAATCCCAAGTACGTCGTCATCCCCGCCGACGCCGCGGAGGACGCGCCAAACCGCGCAATGTTCCGCTGGCTTCTCTCTGAGGCGGGGCAGACGGTGGTCGCCAAGGAGGGCTACGTCTCCATCGTCGACGTCGGCACCTATCCCAAAACCGCGCCGACCGTCGGCACACGCTTGCGTGAGGGCTATATGGGCGATCTGATCCCCTCCGACAGCTACGGTGAGCTGATCCCCTATGCGGGTCTTCGGGTGATGCAGGACTGGCCGTCCGATACCGGCTGCCTGTACGGTCTGATGACGCGCGACGGCATGGCTGTGACGGACGCGGTGTACGCCTCAGCGGAACGCGCACAGTATTTTGACGGCGGGCGTTGGCTGACGCTGCCGCTGCTCGTTTTGCGGCGCGGTGAAGAGAATGCGTCGGAAGAGGGTTTTTCCACGCGCCTCACGGTCGCCGCGGCGGACGGAAGCTGGGTAACGCCGTTCGACTACGAATATGTGTCGGAAGACCCCGGGGGACTTCTGCTCTTTGCAGGTGAAACGCTCACAGTCATGGAACCGGATGGCAGAATCTCCCAGACGCTCACGCGCGCAGAAATGGGCATCAGCGAGCAAGAATGGGAATCCATTCGCTCCACCCTGTACTGGGGCGATGGCGTCGGCGGACGGCGCGGCGGCGATCTGCTCTGTATCGACTGGGTAAACGACGGCACCTACGAAAACGTCGCTTGCTATGACCTTGCTGCGCATAAGCGCGTCGTGATGCCCTATGAGACGTTCCTTGATCTTTCCGGCCTGACCGGCGAATACGAGGGGCCGACCTATCCCATTGAGAACGCATGGCCGTTGCATGACAAAGTCCGCGGCGACGGTGCGCCGTATCTGCTGTACGCGGAGGAATACGGCGAAACAGGCAGCACTGTCCGCTACTACCGCATGGACGGTACGCCGCTGCCCGAGCTGACGCAAACCGGAGGAAACTGGTATCAGCGCATCAGCGTCGTTGGCGGGCTCATGGAGGTGCTGGAGCTCAACACCGCGAGCTACTATGATCTCGACACGATGGAATGCGTGTTCCGCACCTACCTCGGCTACGAAGCGGACTGACGAAAAGCCCTCCGGACGATATGTCCGGAGGGCTTTTGAACATAATGGG
>JAZLIU010000112.1:0-2309 GCA_045617565.1 Oscillospiraceae bacterium | reverse complement strand
CAGAAAGCCGCTCATCACCATCGGAAAGGACACGCGTATTTCCTCCGATATGCTGGAATCCGCGCTTATCGCGGGCATCTGCGCCGTCGGCGGCGATGTGATGCCGTTCGGCGTGCTGCCGACGCCGGCGGTTGCGTATCTGACCGTCCTCAAGGGCGCGGACGCGGGCATCGTCATCTCCGCGTCGCACAATCCCTATGAGCACAACGGCATCAAGGTCTTCAACGGCAAGGGCTACAAACTGCCCGACGCGACGGAGGAAAAGGTCGAGGAGCGCATTCTCAGCGCTTCGCCGATCACCGTTGCCACACGCGGCGAGATCGGTGTGCTGCACCACGGGCTCAAGCAGTCCAAGATGGACTATATCAACCACCTCGCGGGCACGATCGAAAGCGACCTTTCGGGGCTGCGCGTGCTGGTGGACTGCTCCAATGGCGCGGCAAGCACGACGGCGCCGGAGCTGTTCGGGCGCCTTAAGTGCTATGCGGACTTCATCCACCGCGAGCCGGACGGCGTGAACATTAACGAAAAGTGCGGCTCGACGCATTTGGACAGCCTCGCCGCGCAGGTCGTCGCAGGGAAGTACGACATCGGCGTCGCGTTTGACGGTGACGCCGACCGCTGCCTCATGGTCGATGAGACCGGTGGCATCATCGACGGCGACAAGATCATGGCGGTGTGCGGCATGGACTTAAAGCGCCGCGGCAAGCTCTCGGGCAACACGATCGTCGCAACGGTCATGTCCAACCTCGGTCTCCACGAATTCTGCCGCAAGAACGGCATCGACATCGCCATCACCAACGTGGGCGACCGCAACGTGCTGGAAAAGATGGTCGAGTGCGGCTACCGCGTCGGCGGCGAGCAGTCGGGGCACATGATCTTTCCCGAGTTTGCCACCACGGGCGACGGGGAGCTGACCGCCCTGCAATTTTTGGAGATCCTCGCGAATTCCGACAAAAAAGCGTCGGAACTGGTCTCCGTCTGCCCGCAGTATCCGCAGGTGCTCATCAACGTGCCGGTGTCCGCGGAGCGCGGCGTGAAGGAGCGCATCATGGCGTCCGAAGCGCTCAAAAGCGCCTCCGCGAACGAGGAAAAGAAGCTCGGCGGGGAAGGCCGCGTGCTGGTGCGTGCGTCCGGCACCGAGGCGCTCATCCGCGTGATGGTCGAGGCAAAAACGGAGGAGATCGCCCGCGCCGTCGCCGAAACGTTGGTCGAACGGATCAAAACGCTGTAATTTCAGGTTTTTTTGCGTAAATTTTTCGTAAATACTTGACAAAACTGACAGTTAGTAGGTATAATGCACCATGTCTAATAAGACTGGAAAAGTGGATATTCGCATGGATGCCCACAGCGACGAGGCGTTATGTGCGCTGGCTCGCAGTGGAAGCGGCGAAGCGGAGGAAGAGCTGGTAAAGCGCTACTCCGGCATCGTCCGCGCCTGTGCCCGGCCGCTCTTTTTAGTCGGCGGCGACGCCGAGGACCTCATTCAGGAAGGAATGCTCGGTCTCCTGCGCTCGATCCGTGAATATCGCGCAGACAGGGAAGCGAGCTTCCGCACCTTTGCCGAGGTTTGCATCCGCAGTCGGCTTTCCAGCGCACTTCGCGCGGCAGGGCGCGACAAGCATATGCCGCTGAACCGATCCGTTTCTCTGGATCACCCTTTCTTTGACAGTAATTCTTACACCTCCGGTGCTTTGATTTTGGCCGACCCTGAGATGCTCATCATCGACAGGGACGATGTGTCGTGCCTTTTGGAGAGCACACGGAAGCAGTTGTCCGAGTTCGAAGCGAAGATTTTAGGGTATTATCTGGACGGTCTTTCCGTCAAGGAGATCGCTGAGACGATGGGGCGCAGCCCCAAATCCGTGGACAACGCCGTGCAGCGCGTCAGGCGCAAGGCGGCACGGCAAATTTCCTCCGGCGACATCAGCAAGCGCTGATCGCATATATTTTTTTCTGATTCAAAGAGAGGGTAAAATCATGTACGAAGACAAGACTTTAGTTTGCAAAGAATGCGGCAACGAGTTCGTGTTCACCGCCGGTGAGCAGGAGTTCTACGCAGAGCGCGGCTTCCAGAACGAGCCCCAGCGCTGCAAGGCCTGCCGTGACGCTCGCAAGAACGCAGCCCGTGGTCCCCGCGAATACTTCACCGCAGTCTGCGCAGCTTGCGGCGGCGAGGCCAAGGTTCCCTTCGAGCCCAAGACCGACCGTCCCGTTTACTGCAGCGATTGCTTTGCCAAGATGCGCGCCGAGCAGTAATTCTTTGCAGTTGTCTTTGACAAAAGAAACGTTCGCCCGAACAGGGCGGA
>JAZLIU010000111.1:0-13599 GCA_045617565.1 Oscillospiraceae bacterium | reverse complement strand
TCGGAGGAGACGTTGAGGCTGGCGGCAAAGTCGTTCGTGCTGCCGCCGGGGAGATAGCTCACGAGCGGACGCCTGTCTTTCGGCAGCTTCATCACGCCGCTGACGGTCTCGTTGAGCGTACCGTCCCCGCCGTGGCAGACGACGACGTCGAACTCCGCGCCCTCTTCATAGGCGATGCGCGTGGCGTCCCCGCGGCGCTTCGTCTCGCGCACGGCGATGAGATA
The DNA here is from genome assembly GCA_045617565.1 of Oscillospiraceae bacterium. GTDB lineage: Bacteria > Bacillota > Clostridia > Oscillospirales > Oscillospiraceae > Hominicoprocola. Next base: position 13,375 of record JAZLIU010000111.1, on the reverse strand, counting down.
TCCCGCCGCGGAATAGATGGACACCGCGTCGAACAGCGGCGCGCGCGACTTTGTCCGCCCCGCGCGGGGATTGACGATCAGCAGTAGCTTTTTGGACATTTTTATGACCATTCCTTTCCACTATGTCTCAAAGTGCAAAACAACACCCTCCGCGCGGCGGCGGGGCGATCTTTTTTGTGATTTTTATTGTACCACGGAAAATGGACGGTTGCAATTCCGAGTGAAAAATAGTATGCTGTATGTGTAAAAGTATTCCCCGAAATGAAAAGGAGAATGACCGATGAAAAACAAGTCCTATCTGCGCTGGGGGCTGACCGTCACGCTCTCCGCCTGCGCCATCCTCGTTTTTTACAATACGTTCTTTCAAAACGGCGTGCTTCTGCTGTTTCTCAAGAAGCTCCTGCACATCCTAAAGCCCGTGATCTACGGCTTCGCTCTGGCATATCTCCTTGCGCCGATCGTCAACTTTTTTGACCGCATTTTCAAGCGTGCCGACAAAGCCGGCAGGCATCCCACGCTCGTGCGCGCGGGCAGCATCCTCGCAACGTGGCTTCTCGTGGGGCTTTTTGTCTACGGTCTGATGCACATTCTCGTCCCGCAGCTCGTCATCAGCCTGCAAACGCTCGCTGCCAACGTCGAGGGCTACTACAATACCGTCTACAACTGGGTGCTCGGTCTGATGGAGGACTATCCCGATGTCTCCGACTGGCTCATCAAGCGCGCAAACAGCTACTATAACGAGCTCATCAAAATTCTCAAATCCATCATCCCGCAGGCGCAGGCGGCGCTCCTGGTCGTCACCGGCGGCATTTTGAGCGTTCTCAATTTCTTCAAGGACCTGCTCGTGGGCATCATCGTTTCGGTGTATCTGCTCGCCACCAAGGAGCTGTTCGCCCGCCACAGCCGCAAGTTCCTCTACTGCCTGACGAATGAGACGCAGTATTTCGCCGCGCTGCGCGGGGTTGCCACGGTGGACAAGATCTTCAGCGGCTTCGTGCGCGGCAAGCTGCTCGATTCGCTCATCATCGGCATCCTCTGCTTCATCGGCGCGACGCTTCTGAAGTTCCCCTACACGCCGCTCATCAGCGTGATCGTGGGCGTGACGAACGTCATCCCGTTCTTCGGCCCGTTCCTCGGCGCGATCCCGAGCGCCTTTCTTATCCTGCTCGCCGACCCGCTCAAGTGCCTGTACTTCGTCCTGTTCGTTCTGGTGCTCCAGCAGTTTGACGGCAACATCCTCGGCCCCAAGATCCTCGGCGACTCCACCGGCCTTTCGAGCTTCTGGGTGATCGTGGCGATCCTCGTCGGCGGCGGCTTCGGCGGTGTGCTGGGGATGTTCCTGGGCGTGCCCGTCTTTGCCTGCATCTACGCCTTCGTCACCTTCCTCATCAAGCGCCGGATGAACGCCCTCGACCCCGATGAAGCGCTGTTTGCCCCCGGCGTTGCCGCACCCCTGCCTGTTGAGTCCCCCGTGGTCAAGGATCGCGAGCGCGCCAGAGCGAAACGAGAAGCTGAGGAGCGCGCGGAGCAGGACGCGCATTCCGATAACCCGTAACAACCTGCCTTAACATCGAAAGATTACCCGCATGAAAACATTTTACCGCAACAACAAAGGACTGCACCGCTGGCTGCTCGCCGACGGTGTCGTCCTTTTGCTTTTCTTTGCCCTGCGCGGGAATCGCGCGCTGATGAACGCGCTCGTTTTCGGCGTGACGCTCCCGCTCGAGCAGTTTTTGGGGCGGCTGTGCGCCCATGTGCCGTTCTCCGTCGCGGGCGTTTGTTACATTCTGCTCGCGCTCGATGCGCTTGCCTGCCTTATCCTCGCCGTGCGCTACATTGCCCGCTCGGCACACAAGGGCGGCGCATTTTACCGCGCCGTGCTGTTTTTCGCCGACTGCGCGCTCACGCTCTACGCCGCGTTCTGCCTCCTCTGGGGCGCAAACTATGCCGCGGACGATTTCTGTGACCGCGCGCAGTTTTATCCCGAACCCGTCGCCTACGATGATCTGCTGCGCGTGACGCAGCACTTTGCCGACGGACTCACCGCCTGCGCGGACAGTGTGGAGCGCGATGAAAACGGCCTGTTTCTCGCCGACCGCGCCGCGATTCTCGCCGCCGCGCCGGAGGTCTACGCCTCGCTCTATGACGAATTTCCGTTCCTCGACACGCAGAATCTCGCGCCCAAGCCGTTCTTTCTCTCGAAGATCATGAGCTATATGGACTTCACCGGCTTTTACTTCCCCTTCACCGGCGAAGCCAACGTCAACGTCGACTCCCCCGTTTCCGCGCTGCCCGTCACGGCACTGCACGAGATGACGCACCAGCGCGGCTACTCGAGCGAGCAGCAGTGCAACTTCCTCGCCATCCTCGCCGCCGCGGAGGCGATTGATCCCGCCTACCGCTACTCCGGCTGCTACATGGGCTACATCTATCTCTCCAACGCGCTCTACCGCGTTGATTATGACGCCTGGCTCTCCATCCGCGAGGCCCTGCCGGAGAACGTGCGGCGCGACCTTGCGTACACCAACGCTTACTGGGCGCGCTTCGACGGCCCCACCGCGACGGTGACGCAGAGGCTCAACGACGCGATGATCCGCTCCTACGGTGACGCGCTCGGCGTGCAGAGCTACGGCGCGGTCGTTGACCTGCTGGTGAAATACTACAAGTAACGCGAATTCTTGATAGAACTTCGTATAAATCCCGCTTTTCTGCGCAAAAAAGAGACGCCCGCAGGCGTCTCTTTTTTGTTCGGTTTTCTTACGCAAGTGCCGCGGTGATGATCGCCATCGAATAAACCTCCTGCGCGTTGCAGCCGCGGGAGAGGTCGTTGATGGGGGCGTTCAGGCCGAGCAGGATGGGGCCGTAGGCATCGAAATTGCCGAGGCGCTGGGCGATCTTATAGCCGATGTTGCCGGCGTTGATGTCGGGGAAGATGAAGGTGTTGGCGTGGCCGCCGACGCCCTCGTCGAGATGCTTGGTGCGCGCGACGACGGGAGAGGACGCAGCGTCGAACTGCATTTCGCCGTCGATGGGCACGTTGGGCAGCAGCGCCTTGGTCTTTTCGCAGGCATTGCGCATCTTCTCGACCGTTTCGCCCTTGCCGCTGCCTCTGGTGGAGTAGCTCAGGAAGGCGACCTTCGGGTCAACACCGAAGACCTTGGCGCACTCGATCGTCTCTTTGGCGATCTCGACGAGCTCATCCTCGTTGGGGTTGATGTTGATGGCGCAGTCCGCCATGGCAAGCACCTCGTTATCGCCGGAGGCGGAGGGGCGCACCATGATGAAGCAGGAGGAGACGATGTTGTTGCCGGGCTTTGTCTTGATGAGCTGCAGCGCGGGACGCACGGTATCGGCGGTGGAGTAGGTGGCGCCGCCGAGCAGGCAGTCCGCCTTGCCCATCTGGACGAGCATGGTGCCGAAGTAGTTGCCCTTCTTGAGCATGGCGCGGCACTCATCTGCCGTCATCTTGCCCTTGCGAAGCTCGACCATCTTTTCGACCATGGCGTCCATCTCGCCGTAGGTCTCGGGGTCGATAATGTCGGCGCCGCGGATGTTGAAGCCGATTTTTTCGGCGGCGGCGCGAACCTCCTCCTCGTTGCCGATGAGGATCGGCTTGAGGAACGAGCCGGAGAGCAGACGGGCGCTGGCCTCCAGAATGCGGTAGTCCGTTCCCTCGGTGAAAACGATGACCTTGGGATCCTTTTTCAGGCTGTCGATCAGTTTGCCGAACATAGTGTTATCCTCCAAAACAGATGTGCCCTCTTTTTTCGACACAAAATTTTACTAATACAGTATACACTACATTTACGTCCCGCTCAAGCGGTATCGGGAGAAAAGTTCACAAATTTTTCAGCCTTTTTGCGCCCAAACGGTGTAAACTGCCACAAAAGGCTTGACGCGGCGGCAAAAAGCGGGTATTATGTAGTCCCACAAAATAGTAACATTTTGTAACCGTTTGATTTTTATTCGGAGGAGCTGTTTATGGCGCAGGGCAAACGCTCTAAAAAAGTGAATCGCACCGCGGGCGTTTCCTCCCTGCATGAGATCGTCGGCGCCTTTTTCGGCTATCTTGCGTCGATCCCCGCCACAATTGCCCGCCTGGGCAAGCGGATCGGTCACCGCATCCGCCGCATCCCCATGCGTGTGCGCACGATCCGCAGGGAATGGATCGGGAACAACTTCCCGGAGTCCAACCGTGTGCTGATCCAGTTTTTCCTGCTGCTGTTCGGTCTTTTCCCGATGTGGACGTCGCTGCTGAGCGAAAAGCTGCACTCTCTCCGTCTGGCGCGCAACCGCGCCGGAGACGCGCGCGAGGCGCGGCTGCATCTGCATTTGGGGAAGCTCAAGCCCGTGCACTTTGCCTGTATCGCGGTCCTTGTCGCCGCGTGCGGGATCTTCCTCTCGTTTTACACGCTCGGCACCACCGTCGTTTACGACGGCGTGACGGTCGACACCGTGGGCAGCCTGCGCGTCGCCCAGCGCGCCGCGGCCACCGTCAGCGACATCACCGTGGAGACGCTCGGAGAAAGCAGTTATGCTATTTCCGACGAGCTGATCCACTACGACACCGGTCTTGTCCGGCGCAGTGAGCTGACAGACCGGGCGGAGCTGGAGCAGGATCTTGCCGATCAGGTCGGTCTTGTCACCTACGGCTACTCGCTCTATGTCAACGACGAGCTGCTCGGCTCGACGGAGTACGAGGGCGCGCTGGACGATCTTCTGGAACAGCTCAAGCAGCTCTATGTCTCCCCGGACACGCTTTCCGTCGATTTTGTGGAGGACGTGCGCATCGCCAGGGGCTACGTTCCCACCGAGAGCATCATGAACCTCGGCCACATCGCCGAGATCCTCAGCAGCACCAAGGCCGGCGAGGTCACCTACACCGTTGTCAAGGGCGACACCTGGGGACAGATCGCCAACGATCACGGTATGTCCTCGGCAGAGCTTGAAGCGATCAACCCCGGCTATGACATCAACCGCATCCACATCGGCGACTCGCTGACGATCAGCTCTGCCGTTCCCTATCTGACCATCGTGGTCACCGAGCGGCAGAACTATGTGGACTATGTGGACTACGACATCACCTACGAGGAGGACAGCAATCTTTACAAGGGTGATTACCGCGTCATCACCAAGGGCGTCTACGGCACGGCGGATGTGCTGGCGGACGTTGTCTACGTCAACGGCGAGGAAACGGAGCGCACGGTGCTCTCCACCGTCACGCTGACCGCCCCCGTCACCGAGCACCGCGCCAGGGGCACGAAGGAGCGTCCGAGCTGGGCGGCGTCCGGCATCTTCCGCTGGCCGACCTCAGGGCGCATCACCTCCTACTTCGGCTACCGCAACACCGGCATCCGCGGCGCATCCACCAACCACCAGGGCATCGACATTGCCGTGCCCTACGGCACGCCCATCTACGCAGCCGACGGCGGTACCGTCACCTTCTCCGGCTACAAGGGCGCGATGGGCTACGTCGTCATCATCGACCACGGCAACGGCTATGTCACCTATTACGAGCACAACAGCTCACTTCTCGTCTCCGCCGGCGCACACGTCTACAAGGGCCAGCAGATCGCCAAGGCGGGCCGCAGCGGCGTTGCCAGCGGCGTGCACTGTCACTTCGGCGTCCAGCGCAACGGCACCTATGTCAACCCGCTGAAGTATTTGTCATAACTTTCGCAATAGATTTGCAACAAGAAAGAGCGCAGCGTTTGCTGCGCTCTTCTTTTATGCTTATGCCGTTATCCTGCGGCGCGCTTCGCCGCCTCGACCGTGTGGGCAGCGAGGAGCGGCGTCGTCACCGCGCCGATGCCGCCCGGCACGGGCGTGATCGCGCTGACGATGGGCTCGACCTCGTCGAAACGGACGTCGCCGCGGACGATGCCGTTTTCATCCATGTGCGTCCCGACGTCGAGGATGACCTGTCCCGCGCGGACGTGCTGCCGTCCGATCAGGCCCGGCTGTCCAGCGGCGGCGATCAGGATGTCCGCCTTGCGGCAGACCTCGGGCAGATCGACGCTGCGGCTGTGGCAGACGGTAACGGTCGCGTGCTCGGCAAGCAGCAGCATCGCCGCGGGCTTCCCCGCCACCGTACTGCGCCCGACGATGACAACGTGCTTGCCCTCGGTCGAGATTTGATAGCGCTTGAGCATCTCCACGCAGGCGCAGGCGGTGCAGGGCACAAAGCCCCGGTTCTCGCCGCTGTAGAGCGCGGCACGCGCGCGGTAGGTCACGCCGTCCACGTCCTTCTTTAGCGCCAGCGCCTCATAGACCGCCGTATCCCGCGGCTGCGCAGGCATGGGCATCATCGGCAGCACGCCGTGGATGCTCGCGTCCGCATTGAGTGCGCGCAGCGCCGCGATCAGCTCCGCACGCTGCACATCTGCCGGCAGCGTGACGCGGCACACTTCAACGCCGACCTTGCCGCAGCATTTTTCGACGCTGCGCTCATAGAAAACATCGTCCGGATCCCCGCCCACGCGCAGGATGGCAAGGCGCGGCGTCACGCCCCGCTTTTTGAGTTCCTGCACATCGCGCCGGATCTCCTCCATCAGTTGTTCGGCAACAAACGCGCCGAAAAGCAATTCCGCCATTGTATCGCCTCCGTAAATCGTGAAAGGCATACCTTTCGCTGTTCCTGAAAGGCCGGCAACTCCGTCGGTCTCCCGATTATTCTTCCCTTATTTATTGATGATAATGACACCGATGAGGCAGACGATGATGCCCACCAGCTTTGTCGGCGTAATGACCTCGCGATAGACAAGCGCGCCGAGCAGCACCATCGTCACCATCACGCAGATATTTTTCACCAGCGGGCCGGTGCTGACCGTCCAGCCGATCTTGTACATATAGATGGAGCCGACCTCAAGCCCCACGATGGCGACGCCCAGCGCGAACGCCGTCCAGTTGAGGTGCGAATACTCGCGGGCAAGACTGCCGCCCCGATTGAGGAGGAAGTACAGCGCCGCCGAGACCAGCGCGCCCACCGCATACGTCACGGACAGCGACGCGAGCGGATGGATCGCCGCCGGCGTGGATTTGGCGCAGATCTGATACACGATATCCGCGCCGACGACCAGCAGGATCGGCCAGAACATGGTAAGCGACATCCCAATCCCCTCCAAAAAAAGCCGCCCCGTCCGGGCGGCAATCTCAAGCCTTTCGGCTCTGACTTCTCGCATCGTCATTGTATCAAAGCAGCCATGCCTTTGCAAGTGTTTTCTTTCCGCTTGCCATTTCCCCGTTTTTATACTAAAATGCGGACATACAGGAGAAAGCCGTGCGGGAGGTGTTGTTTTGTGGATATTGCCGAGCAGAAACGCTCTCTTCGCGCCGCCGTGCGCGCGCAGGCGCGGACGCTTGATGACGCGTATCGGCAGACCGCCTCGGCGGCGATCTGCGGCCATCTGACGGCGCAGAGCGCTTACCAAACCGCCGCCGTCGTGCTCGCGTTCGTCGGCACGAAACTTGAAATAGACACGGAAGCCCTGCTGCGCAGCGTCTGGGCGGACGGGAAAACGCTCTGCGTCCCCCGCTGCAGGGACGATCACCTGATGGACTTGTGCGCGATCCGCTCGTATGACGATCTGGAGGCGGGCGCCTACGGCATTTTGGAGCCGAAAGCGGACTGCCCCCTCGTTCCCCCGCAGGACGTTGACTTCGCCGTGATCCCCTGCCTTACATTCGACCGCGGCGGCAACCGCCTCGGTCAGGGCGGCGGCTATTACGACCGCTTTCTCCCGCAGCTCACCTGCCCCACCTTCCTCGTCTGCCGCGAGAAGCTCGTGGTGGAGCACGTCCCCTGTGACATCCACGACTGCCGCTGCGACTATCTCGTCACCGAGCGCGGCGTTTTTGCGCCGCAGATCGCCGACGGCGCGCGGCAGGGCGATTTCAATTTTTAAGAAACCGTTAAATTTTCTTTCGGCATTGCAAAACCGGAAAAGCTGTGCTATGCTTACAGTAAGGAAAGCGCCCCGTCCTGTAGGCGGGAATATTTGAGAGGAGTGATTCCTTATGGTTCGTTTGATTATGGGGGAAAAAGGCACCGGCAAAACCAAAAAGCTCATCGAGATCGTCAACTCGGAAGCTGCGGCGGATTCCGGCAGCGTCGTTTGCATCGAGGCAAAGGACACCATGACCTTTGACGTCCATTACCGTGCTCGTTTGATTTCTGCCGGTGAGTACCAGATCGCGTCCTATGAGACGCTGCGCGGCTTCATCAGCGGTCTGTATGCCGGCAATTACGATACATCCCACATTTTTATCGACAATCTCTTCAAGATCGTCGGCGGCACGCCCAATCAGGACGCCGACAATTTCTTCACCTGGCTCGACAGCTTCTCCGCCAAAAACGGCGTGAAGTTCACCGTCTCCGTCTCCGGCGATCCCGAGATGGCGACCGACGTGATGCAGAAGTTCCTGTAAGCACAAAACCTGACAAAAAAAGAAAGCTCCGTTCGGAGCTTTCTTTTTTTTTGATTTTATCGCTCGATATACACGGTCTTGACGCCGAGCATGGCGCACAGCGAGACCTTCATCGTGATGTCCGCGTCGCTCTCGTACCACACGACGTACGACTTTCCGCCGTCCTGATACAGCAGATACGAGCTTTCATAGCGCGTGGAGCGATGTACCTCCGCGCCGTTTCGGATGAGCGTCACGACCTCGCTCTTGGGGATCTCCTCGCCCGCGTCGGCTTTCCCGTTTTTGACCGTCTGGCGCAGCGGCGTCGTATGCAGCACGACCGCGCCGCCGTTTGCCGATGCGCGGTAGACCTCCTCCAGCGGGGCACGCGGACTTGTCGGCAGCGCACCGTCCGTCCCCGTGATGCTCTTGACACGCACGGCGTTCGCACTCGCAGCGTCCTCTATCAGCGCGGCGCTCATCCCCTTGCGCGTGAGTGCGCGCTCGAGCACCGTCGCCGCCTCCTCGCGCGTGAGCGCACGCTGCGGCTCAAAGGTGAAGGCGTTCACGCCCAGCACCAGCCCCAGCCGATTTGCCAGCGTCAGGTAGCCCCTGTTTGTCGAAACGTCGGAAAACGGGCAGTCGTCCTGCACAAGTCCCGACAGTCCCGCGTAGCCCAGTGCGCGCACGGTCATCACCGCCATCTCCTCGCGCGTGATGGCGTCGTCCGCCCGGCAGAGCGTGCTCTGCTTCGTCAGCGCGCCGTTGGCATACGCCGTTTCGATGGCGCTGTAATACCACTGCTTTGTGTCCTGATTGTCGGCAAAGCTGCCCTTGGCGGGGGTGACGGTCTGCCAGCCCATCAGCCGGCACAAGGCGGTGGCATACGCCCCCCGGCTCATCGGCTCGCCGATGCCGAACCGGTTCGTCCCCACGCCCTGCAAAACGCCCCGGCGCGACGCCGTTTTGATGCTGCTGTACGCCCAGTGCGTCTTGGGCACGTCCCAATATTCCCCGCTCGCCGCCTGTACCGGCACCGTCGCAAGCAGCGACAGCAGTACGAGCAGCAGGGCAAATGTCCGTTTGATCCTTTGCATTTGCGTGTCTCCTTTTTTGTTCTTTTCCCACTATACCATAACGGCGGGGCGCCCGTCAATTTTTCTTGTTTTTTTCGCGGTTTTTACTTTACCTTTTCCCGCTTTCCTGTTACAATATAGGATCGATAAAGTATACTGAGGTAGTATTTTCAAATGGTACTGCCGTGAGAAAGAAGGTGATCGTGCCGTGAAATACGAACGCTGGCTCATCTCGGAACTGCCGGAGGAGCGCGTGGAAACGCTGATGGACGCGGGATACCCCTATCTGGTGTCCTCCGTGCTGGTCTCGCGCGGCACGGAAACGGCGGAGCAGGCCGCCGAAGCGCTGGAGAGCGAAGCGACGCTCACGAACGCCCCGCTTCTGATGAAAGACATGGACAAGGCCGTCTCGCGCATCAACCGCGCGCTCGCAGACGGAGAAAAGTTCGCCGTATTCGGCGATTATGATGTGGACGGCATCACCTCCACCTGTCTTGTGACCGACTATCTGCGCTCGCGCGGCGCGACGGTCTTTATGCACATTCCCCGCCGCGTGGAGGAGGGCTACGGTCTCGGCATTGAGGCGATCCGCTCGCTTGCCGAGCAGGGCGTCACGCTGATCATCACGGTCGACTGCGGCATCACCGGTGTGGAGGAGACGGCGTTCGCCGCCGACCTCGGTGTGGACGTCGTCATCACCGACCACCACGAATGCAAGGACATCCTGCCCGATGCCGTCGCCGTGGTCGACCCGCACCGTCCGGACTGCCCGTACCCCTTCAAGCATCTCGCGGGCGTGGGCGTCGCGCTCAAGCTGGTGCTCGCCCTCGGCGGGCAGGACCGCGAGGGCGCGCTGTTCGCGCGCTACTGCACCCTCGCCGCCATCGGCACGATCGCGGATGTGATGCGCATGGAGGGCGAAAACCGCACGATCGTCCAGTGCGGGCTCGACAGCCTTGAGCGCACCGACTTTGCCGGACTCCACGCGCTTTTGCGCGAGGCGGGACTTGCCGGCAAACCCGTTTCCTCCATTCAGATCGGCTTTGTGCTCGCCCCGCGCATCAACGCCGCGGGACGCATGGGCCGCGCGGAGCTTGCCGCGGAGCTGCTGCTCACGGATGATCCCGCCCTCGCCGAGCAGCTCGCCCGCGAGCTGTGCGACCTCAACCGCGAGCGCCAGAGCGTGGAGCAGGAGATCTTTGCCCGCGCGGTGGAGCAGCTCGAAACCCTGCCCGCCGACCAGCGCAACGCGCTGGTACTCTCGAGCGAAGAGTGGCATCAGGGTGTGGTGGGCATCGTCGCCTCGCGTCTATCGGAAAAATACTCCTGCCCGAGCTTCATGATCCACCTCGCCGGCGGCACGGGCAAGGGCTCGTGCCGCAGCTACGGCGGCTTCAACCTCTTCTCCGCGCTTGAGGCGTGCTCTGACCTGCTCGTCGGCTTCGGCGGGCATGAGCTTGCCGCGGGCTTCACGATCGAGGAGCAGAATATCCCCGCATTTCGCAAGAAGATGAACCAGTACGTCCGCGCCCACACGGGCAAGGAGCCGCCCGTCTCCTCGCTGGAGATCGACGTGAACATCACCCGCCCCGCCCTCGTCACGCTCGAGGAGGTGGAGGAGCTTTCGCGCCTCGAGCCGTACGGCGCGGGCAACAACCGCCCCGTGTTCTGCCTGCGCGGGGCGACGCTCGAGAGCGTGCAGAGCGTGGGGCAGAACCGGCATCTCAAGGTGCGGCTGCAAAAAAGCCGCGTCAGCTTCGACGCGATCTTCTTCTCCATGACGGAGGAGACCCTTGGTCTCCACGCCGGTATGCGCGTGGACGCCGCATTCTATTTGCAGATCAACGAATTCCGCGGCACGCGCACGGTGCAGCTCCAGCTCATCGACCTGCGCGCGTCGCTCGATCCCAGCGCACGCGAAGCGGAGGCGATGGAGCTTTGCGACACGCTCATCGCCGGCGGCACGCTCGCGGCGAAGGACGCAGCAAGGCTCACGCCCGCGCGCGATCAGTTCGTGCGCCTCTGGCGCACGCTCGAGCGCGAGGTCGGCACGCAGACGCTTTCGGAAGCCGAGCTTCCCCTGCTGCGTAGGCTCAGCGCGGAGGTCGCGGGCGCGGAGAGCTTTGCGCGAACGCTTCTGTGCCTCAACGTCTTTGCCGAGCGGGGACTACTCTCACTCACGCGCGCAGACGGCACACTAACGCTGCGCCTCAAGTCCGACGGCAGCAAGGTCTCGCTGGACGAGAGCGTGTATCTTCGCGCGCTGCGCGATATTCTATCCTGAGGAGGTGGGCGCATGACCGTACAGGAACAGTATGACCGTCTGGTGCAGACGATCCGCGACTACAACCCCGGCGCGGACTTTGAGCAGATCGAAAAAGCCTATCGGTTTGCCGCCGCCCACCACGGCGAGCAGAAGCGCAAGGACGGCTCACCGTTCATCACGCACCCGCTCTCCGTCGCGCAGATCGTCGCCGACGAGCTGCACCTTGACTCCGAATCCATCATCGCAGCTCTCCTGCACGACTGCATCGAGGACACGGGCGCGACGTATGACGACGTTGCCCGCGAATTCTCTCCCACCGTCGCCGATCTTGTGGAGGGCGTATCCAAGCTGACGCGCACGCATTACACGACCAAGGAAGAAGAGCAGATGGAAAATCTGCGCAAGATGCTCATGGCGATGGCAAAGGACATCCGCGTCATCCTCATCAAGATCGCCGACCGCACGCACAATATGCGCACGATGGAGTATCAGACGGCGGAAAAGCAGCAGCAAAAATCGCTCGAAACGATGGAAATTTACGCGCCCATCGCGCACCGCCTCGGTATGCAGCGCATGAAGTGGGAGCTGGAGGACTTGTCGCTCAAGTACCTCGACACCCCCGCCTACAACGAGATCAACGGCTGGCTCGACGCCAACCGGGGGCAATACGAAGCCTTTATGCACCGCGTGCAGGGGCAGATCGAATCGCGCCTCATTGAACTGAAAGTCCCGTTCCGTCGGGTGTACGGGCGTATCAAGCACCCGTACAGCATCTACCGCAAGATGTTCGCCCAGAAGCTCACGATGGATGAGGTGCTCGATAAATTCGCCTTCCGCGTCATCGTCGATACCGTGGTGGACTGCTACAACGTGCTCGGCATCATCCACGACCTCTACCGCCCCGTGCTGGGACGGTTCAAGGACTACATCGGCACGCCCAAGCCGAATATGTACCAGTCGCTCCACACCACCGTCATCGGGCAAGACGGCATCCCCTTTGAGGTGCAGATCCGCACGCAGGAGATGCACGACATCGCCGAGTACGGCGTTGCCGCGCACTGGAAGTACAAGCAGGGCATCTCCGGCGCCGCCATCGAGCAGAACTACGAGTGGGTGCGCCGGATGCTCGAAAATCAGGAGAATACCGACGCGGAGGAGTTCATCCACACGCTCAAGGTCGATATGTTCGCCGACGAGGTGTTCGTCCTCTCCCCCAAGGGCGATTTGACCAACCTCCCCGCGGGCGCAACGCCCATCGACTTTGCATACTCCGTCCACTCCGCCGTCGGCAACAGCATGATCGGCGCGAAGGTCAACAGCCGCATCGTCACGCTCGACTACCCGCTCAAAAACGGCGACGTGGTGGAGATCATGACCGCCAAAAACGCGCGCGGCCCCAGCCGCGACTGGCTCCAGATCGCCAAGTCCAGCGAGGCGCGCAGCAAGATCCGCCAGTGGTTCAAAAAGGAAAAACGCGAGGAAAATATCATCAACGGCCGCCTTTCCTTTGAAGCCGAGCTAAAGCACCTGAGTATCCCCATCAGTGAGGTCGCCGGTACGGAGCTGGAGGCGACGCTTTTGAAAAAGACCGCGTACGGCACGATGGACGATATGTACGCCGCCATCG
>JAZLIU010000110.1:0-2561 GCA_045617565.1 Oscillospiraceae bacterium | reverse complement strand
GGGGATCTCGGCGGCGCGGGCATGGTTGATGGCTTCGATGGTCTGAGGCATGATGCCGTCGTCCGCCGCAACCACCAGAATGGCCACGTCCGTTACCATGGCGCCGCGGGCGCGCATGGAGGTGAAGGCCTCGTGGCCCGGGGTATCGAGGAACGTGATGGGCTTGCCGTTGATCTGCACCTGATAGGCGCCGATGTGCTGGGTGATGCCGCCCGCCTCGCCGGAGGCGACGGAGGCGTTGCGGATATAGTCGAGCAGGCTCGTCTTGCCGTGGTCGACGTGGCCCATGACCACGACGACGGGGGCGCGGAGCTGGAGCTCTTCTTCGGTGTCCTGATGGTCATCGATGAGCTTTTCCTCGATCGTCACGACGACTTCACGTTCGACCTTGCAGCCGAGCTCTTCGGCGACGAAGGACGCGGTGTCGAAGTCGATCATCTGGGAAAGGGACGCCATCACGCCGTTTTTCATCAGGCACTTGACGACCTCGGCGCCCGCCTTCTTCATGCGGCTCGCCAGCTCGCCGACGGAGATCTCGTCGGGGATTTTGACGGTCAGCGGCGTCTTCTTGGCGATCTCAAGCTGCAGCCGGCGCATCTTCTCCGCCTCTTCCTGCTTGCGCTTGTTGGAGAACGTCATCTGCTGCTTGCCGCCCTTGTTCTTGCCGGCGTTGCGGAACTTTTCCTTGTTGCCGCCCTGATCCATGCGGCGGTTGTTGCCGGAGCGCTCCGCCATGTCCTGGAGCTTTTCGTCGTACTTATCCAGGTTGACGTTGGTCGCCTTGCGGGTGTCGACGATCTTCTTCTCCGGCACGCGGGTGGCGGGCTGCTGCGTCGCCGTGGACTTGTTGGGCTTTTGCTGCTGCGCCGGCTGCGCGGGTGCGGCGCTCTTTGCCGCGCTCTGCTGTGCGGGCGCGGGAGCCTTTTCCTCCGGCTTGCTGGCTTCCTTCTTTTCGTGATAGGTGTCGGCAAAGATCACGTCGATCTTCACCTGATTTTTCTGCGTCAGATGCTCAAAAATCAAATTGAGCTCGCTGTCCTCCAACACCTGGGAGGGCTTTTTGGGGGTGTCCGAGTAGTTCGCAAGCACGGCGAGAATGTCCTTTGACGTCACGCCGAAATCCTTTGCCACATCGGATACCTTGCACTTATTTGTCACAGCCATGTTTTATACCTCCTTGTGTTGGGTGCTTTTCTCTTTTTTCACGCTGCCCTTGCCCTTCTTCACAGGGCGGGCGCCCTCAAAGCGCTTTGCTTTCTCGCGCTTTTCTCCCTCGCGGCGGCGCTTTTCGCGCTCCTTTTGCGTTTCCGCGCGGCGCGGCGGGGCTTTGGGCTTTTGCTGCGTCTTTGCAGTGGGTTTTTCTTCTTTCTCTTTCGGAGCGGCTTTCTTTTTGCCGGTACGCACGTTCTTTGCGTGCTGTTCTAGCTCTTTGCGGCGCTCGGCGGCACGCTGCGCTTTCACGCGGAGCTTCTCCGCGATCTCACCGTAGACTTGCGCATCATCCTCCGCGAGCTTCCTGGCGATCGCTTCGGCAAAGCCGACGTCCGTCACCGCGACCATCGCGCAGGACGTGCGGCCGAGTGCGCTGCCGAGTTCGTCCTTCGTGCAGGGGAGCTTTGCGTACAGGCACGCGCCCGCGTCGGCAAAGTGCCGGAGTCTGCGGTAGCTGTTGTCCGCCGCGTCAGACGCGATGAGCAGCAGCCGCGCGTCCTTGGCGCGAGCCGCCGCGCCCGTCGGCTCCTCGCCGACCTCGAGCTGCCCCGCTTTTTTGGCGAGGCCGAGTAAACCGAGTACCTTATTCACCGCGCTCCATCTCCTTTTCCATCGCGTCGTACACGCTCTCGGGGATCGCGGTTTCCAGCGCCCGCTCCAGCGCGCGGGACCTGCGTGCTTTCTTCAGGCACTCCGCCGCGGGGCAGACGTACGCGCCGCGCCCGGGCTTCTTCCCGCCGAAATCGAGGGAGACCTCCCCCTCGGGGCTTTTGACCACGCGAATAAGCTCGCGCTTCTCTCTCATCGTGCGGCAGCCCACGCATTGCCGCTGCGGAATTTTCTTCACTTTTTGCGGCTGCACGTAAGCCACCTCCCTTTTGCGCCGCGCACGGCGCAATGAATTGAATCGTTCCGGAGGACGACATGCGCGTCCGCAGGAACACCTTGCAGCATGAGGCGCGGTGAGCGCCGAATGCTGAAACTTTGCTCAAAAAATACGCGAAGCGTGTTTTTTGAAATTCTTTTATTCGTCGTCTTTGTACGACTCCGGTTTAATGTCGATCTTGTAGCCGACGAGACGCGCGGCAAGACGCGCGTTCTGCCCCTCCTTGCCGATGGCAAGGGAGAGCTGATCGTCCGGCACGATGACGCGGCAGGCCTTGCCCTCGTCCGCCATCCAAACGTCCACCACGTCGGCGGGCGCGAGGGCGGCGGCAATGTACTGCGCGGGGTCTTCACTGTACTTGACGATGTCGATCTTCTCGCCGCGCAGCTCATCGACGATGTTGTTCACGCGCGCGCCGTGCTGACCGACGCAGGCGCCGATGGGGTCGATGGCGGGATCGTTG
>JAZLIU010000109.1:0-8600 GCA_045617565.1 Oscillospiraceae bacterium | reverse complement strand
GTAAAGCCGGCGTTTCCACCGAACATTTTTTCATACAGCGCGAGCGTTTCCCGATCTTTTTTCTCGCTGCTGCCGCCGATGCGCACGAGCGGCGCGGACGCGCTTGGCGCAAAGAAGGAAAGTCCGTCCAAATACCCCTGCCATTCATCCGCGGCGAGCGGGACGTCGGTGCGCAGGAGGAAGGTGTAAACGCAGCCGCTGCGCACGAGATCAACGCAGGTATAGCAGGCGTGATCATCCTCGACACGGCTGAGCGGCGGACGCCGCCACGAAGTCACGGTGACGCGGTCACCGTTCCAGCCCTCCACCGTTTGGGAGACCTCCGTGTGGTCAACGCGGTTCCACGAAAGGAAGCTCTTGGAGTAGCTGATATACGCGGCGGTGCCGACAGAAGCCGTCGGCTGGCGGAAAACGTCCATGCTCCAACCCTTAGCGGACAGGGAAATGCCTGCCTCGGCGCGCTGCGCGTCCAGCATGGTGTCCTGCGGGACAAAGAATTGGTATCCGTCGCAGCGATTGACCAAAAGAGCGCGTCCGTCCTGCATCACGATCTCCACGCCGCTTTGCGGTGCCGCAGAGGCGGCAAAAGAACCGATACAGAGCGCCGATACGGTGAGCAGCAGCGCGAGAAGAAGCGCCGATGCGCGGAGAGCGCGGTTTTGTTTTTTGGGGTGGGGAAGTTTACTCATGACAAAGGAGTTCCTTACAAAATATTAAGATTCCGCGGTCTCGGCGGGAGAGCTGACGACGGCTTCGGCGTCCGGCACGGGTGTGGTCTCGGATGCAGGAGCAGTTTCCGGCGCGGGTGCAGTCTCCGGCTCGGCGGCGGACAGCGCCTCGGCTCTTGCCTCTTCGCGCGCCTGCGCGACGGCGGCGTCCTTGTCCTGCTCGGCTTTCTTGAGTTCACGCGCAAGCCTGCGCTGGTCGAGCTTACCCCTGACCTTGAAAACGAAGCGCACGATCACGGCGGCGATTACCAGCGCGATGCCCACCCAGCTCCACACGGAGAGAGCAAAGAGCGTTTTGATCGTCCAGTACTTTGCCTGCATACCGAGGAAGCAGAAGAGGATGGAGACCGCCAGCGACAGCCCGAACAGGATCACCCACAAAACGGACTTCACAGCCGAGCGCTTGCGTACGATGAGATAGTTGATGAGAAAGAGGACAGCGAGCAGGAAAAACGCGGGGTACTGCGCAAAGAGCGCAAAACGAAGATCGAGCATTTCGATACCTCCTAGAGTTCACATTTGCCGCGCCTGAGATAGGCGCCGTTTCTGACGCCGACGACCTTGCCGCCATCGACCTGCAGCGTGCCGCGCAGATAGACCTTCGAGATCGAGCCGGCGGTCTGGAAGCCCTCGAACGGCGTATAGCCCGCTTTGGACACCATGTCCTGCGCGGAGAGAACGTGGTCCGCCTTGGGATCGTAGACAACGATGTCCGCGTCGCTGCCCGGGAGCAGCGCACCCTTGCGCGGGAAGAGCCCGTAGAGCTTTGCGGGGTTCTCCGAAAGAGCGCGGCACATACCCGCAACGCTCATCTTCTTGCCGGCGACGCCTGCGGTATAGACGACCTCGCCGCGCGTTTCCACGCCCGGGAGACCGCCCGGGATCTTGGTAAAATCGTCCTTGCCCATGTCCTTCTGCGCGAGCGTAAAGGAGCAGTGGTCGGTGGAAATGGTCTGCACTTCGCCGTGACGCAGGGCTTTCCACAGCGCTTCGCTGTCCGCCCGCGTGCGGATGGGCGGCGCGCAGACGTAGCGCGCGGCGCGGGAGTAGTCGGGATCATAATAAACGCTGTCGTCCAGCGCAAGATACTGCGGGCAGGTCTCCACGTAGACCTTCTGACCGCGGCGGCGCGCGTTTTCGATCTCGCCGAGCGCGGCCTTGTTCGTCGTGTGGACGATGACGACGGGGCACTGCGCCGCCTGCGCGATGCGCAGCAACCGCGCGACCGCCTCCGCCTCGCAGTAATCGGGGCGGGCGAGGGGGTGGCTCGACACGTCGGCGCCCAGTCCCTCGGCTTTCAACTCTGCGATGCGCGCGTCGATCACGCCGGCATTCTCGCAGTGTACGCCTGCGATGCCGCCGCGGCATTTGAGCGCCTTGAGCGCGCTGTAGACCGCGCCGTCGCCGATCATCATGGCGGGGTAGGTGAGATACATCTTAAATGACGTGATGCCCTCGGCGAACATATCGTCCAGCTCCCGCTCGATGTCCTCGTTCCAGTCGTCGATGGTCATGTGGAAGCCGTAGTCGCACCAGCATTTGCCGTCTGCCTTTTTGTGCCAGAGGTCGAGCCCGTAAGCGAGCGTCTCGCCCTTATTGGGGCAGGCAAAGTCGATGACGGTGGTCGTGCCGCCGCGGATGGCGGACATGGTGCCGGATTCAAAATCGTCCGCCGTCGTGGTGTTGCACACGTCAAGATCGAAATGGGTGTGCGCGTCGATAAAACCGGGGAAGAGATAGCAGCCCGTCACATCCACGACCTGCGCATCTTTGGCGAGCGCGGGGGGGATGTGACCGACCTTTTCCACTTTTTCTCCGTCGATGAGAAGATCGGCGCGGCGGCAGCTCCTGCCGCTGACGACATAGCCGCCCCTGAGCAGCGTTTTCATGGCAAAGTCACTCCTTTATTAGCGGGAATAACAATATCTTTCCAAGATAATAACAGGATAACACAAATCTTTTCGGAATGCTACACCTATCGGCAAAATAGTGAAAAGGAACAAGAAAAAAGACAAAAATTCAGAACATTGCCACCTTGCCTAAATCTGGAAAAGAAGTTACAATATTATCATTATAACCGACATTGGGCATTTTTGACATTCTCTGTACGCAGGGGAGGCTGACGGTGCCTTTCGCCGGAAAAAAATAAGGAGGAAAACCACTATGCGCAAGTTTCTTTCCCTGCTGCTCTCCCTGGCGATGGTGCTCTCTCTGAGCGTCACCACCTTTGCAGCAGACGCTTCCACGATGGAAGGCAAGACCGTGATCCTGCACTCCAACGACGTCCACGGTGCTATTGAAGGCTATGCTTACATGGCAACTCTCAAGGCCGATTATGAAGCCAAGGGTGCCGAAGTCATCCTTGTTGACGCGGGCGACTTCTCCCAGGGCAGCCCCAACGTCAGCACCACCAAGGGCCTTGATGCCGTTACCATGATGAACGCCGTCGGTTACGATGTCGTCACCCTCGGCAACCATGAGTTTGACTACGGTTATGTCCCGCTCAAGGAAAACCTCAGCAAGGCAAACTTCAAGGTTCTCTGCGCCAATGTCCTTGAAAACGGCAAGACCATTTATGACGCCAACTACACCTACACCACCAAGAGCGGTCTGAAGATCGGCTTCTTCGGTCTCGAAACGCCCGAAGCCCAGACCAAGGTCAACCCTGTTTACGTCAAGGACCTGACCTTCCTCGTCGGTGAGGAGATGTTCCAGTGTGCACAGGAGCAGGTTACCGCGCTTAAAGATGCGGATGTTGTCGTTGCGCTCGGCCACCTTGGTATTGACGACGAGTCCATCGGCAACCGTTCCATCGACCTGCTTGCCAAGGTCAATGGCATTGATGTTTTTGTTGACGCGCACTCTCACTCCACGCCGGAACAGATCCAGGCGGCCACCAATGATAGCTGCACGGTCAACGGCACCAAGATCACTTCTACCGGCACCGCATTTGCCAACATCGGTGTGATTGTCATTGACAACGCCAGCAAGAAGGTCGAGAGCTGCACGGCTGTCTCCACCGAAGGCATGGCCAAGGACGAGACCGTTGCCGCCGCAGCCAAGGCCATTATTGACCGCGTTGACGCTGAGTACGGTGAAGTTTTCGCTAAGAGCGAAGTTGAGCTCAACGGCGAAAAGGCCGGCCCCGGCAACCGTGACAGCGAGACCAACAACGGCGACCTCATTGCCGACGCGATGCTTTGGAGCATCCTGAAGGACAAGGGCAGCGTCACCGTCAAGGATGACCATGTTGTCGCAATCACCAACGGCGGCGGTATCCGCGCATGGATCCACAAGGGTGACGTGACCAAGAAGGACCTCAACGCTGTTCTGCCCTTCGGCAACACGGTGGCTGTCATCTATGTCACCGGTGCCGAGCTGCTCGAAGCCCTCGAAGCGTCTACCTACTGCACGCCCGAGGCTGTCGGCGCATTCCCGCAGGTTGCCGGCATCGAATTCACCGTCGATACCACCAAGGCTTATGACGCCAACGCTGAGACTTATCCCGATTCCACCTACTATGGCCCCGCTTCCATCAACCGCGTGACCATCAACAGCGTCAACGGCAAGGCGTTCAGCCTGACGGACAAGTACGCCGTCGTTACCAACAACTTCTGCTCTGCCGGCGGCGACACCTACTATGCCTTCGCCTCCGCGACCGCACAGTTCGACACCGGTGTTCCCCTGGACGAGGCTGTGATGGATTATGTTAAGAATCAGCTCAAGGGCGTTATCGGCAAGCAGTATGCAGCTGCTCAGGATCGTATCCACCTCGACCCGTTCACGGACGTCAAGAACGGTGACTGGTTTGCCAAGTATGTCATCAGCCTTTATAACGACGGCGTCATCAACGGCATGAGCGCTACGACCTACGCTCCCGCCAACGCCTTGACCTGGGCGCAGGCGCTCAAGCTCCTGCTTGTTGCCAACGGCGACCTTGAAAATGCCATCGGCACTGGCTGGGATACCAAGACCATTGCCAAGGCTGCCGAACTCGGCCTTGTCGCTGCGGATCTCGACGGTTCCAAGGCGATCTCCCGCCTCGAGTTCTGCCGGGTCGCTGCCAAGCTCAACAAGATGGCAGAGTCTGCCACCGCTTCCGTCTTCTCCGATTGCGCTGACGGTTATGTCATGGCGCTCGTTGATGCCAAGGTCATCGACGGCATGGGCGACGGTACCTTCGCTCCCGATGCTACCCTGACCCGCGCACAGATCGCCAAGATCATCTACTGCCTGGACGCTCTGGCCGCCTAAAGCGGAATAGAATAAAAGAACGGCTCAAATGAGCCGTTCTTTTATTGTGAAAAAATCTCAAACACATGTTGCATTTTGGAAAAAGATATGATATGATGCTACCGAACAAATGTTGGAAGGAGCGAAGCGGCATGGAAAAGCTTTCCAAAATGCAAAAGCGCGTTTATGACTATATTGTTCAGTCGATGGAGCAGAATGGATATGCCCCCTCGGTGCGCGAGATCGGCGATGCTTTGGGGCTCAAATCCCCGTCGACGGTGCATTTCCACGTCAAGCACCTTGAGGAGATGGGACTGCTGGAAAAATGCACGGGCAAAAGCCGCGCGATCGTGCTGAAAAAGCAGCCCACCGCTCCTGCGGCGCGGGAACGCACGGAGGAAGTTGACGAGCTTGCCGAACGGCGCAATCAGGTGCCCATCGTCGGCAATGTCGCCGCGGGCAGCCCGATCCTCGCGCAGGAGTGCGTGGAGGACTACCTCACGTTCGACACCGGCGGTCGCAGCGGGGAGTATTTTGCCCTGCGCGTGCGCGGCGAATCGATGCTCGGCGTCGGCATCCTGCCGAACGACCTGGTCGTTGTCCGTAAGCAGCCCACCGCGAATAACGGCGAGATCGTCGTGGCGCTTCTCGGCGACGAGGCGACGGTCAAGACCTTCAGCCGTAAAAACGGCGAGGTCTGGCTCCTGCCCGCCAATCCGGATTACAGCCCCATCGACGGGCGCGAATGCGAGATCATGGGTCGCGTCGTCGCCGTGGTGCGGCAATATTAAACCAATCGAAAAGGGGGGCGCGGCGGCGCCCCTCTTTTGCGGTGTATTGTCGATTGCAAATTTCGCACCGACGCGCTATGATGGTGCAAACGATCCGCTGTATGGTTCGGCAGAAAGGACGAAATGATGAAACTCTGCATGAATGAGATGACCTTCGGGCGAAACGGCACACTGCTCACCCACATTGCAGACTGCCGCCGATACGGTATTTCCCAACTGGAGATCCGGAAGGGAGACCTGCTGCGCTGCCTGCGCGCGGGACACACGCTTGCGGAGATCCGCGCGACGCTGGACGAAAACGGCGTCACGCCCGCGAGCTTCAACTCCATCGACAACTTTACGTTCAACGATGCCCGCGGGGCGCAGCTGCTCAAGGAGAATGCCGAGCTGCTGCTTTCGACCTGCCGCGCGCTCGGCTGCGCGCAGATGGAGGTCATCGCGTCGTTCAACGTGCCTACGGCGTCAAAAAGCGAGATCTTCGATGAGACGGTGCGCGGTTTGACGCAGCTGTCCGACCTTGCCGCGCGCTACGGCGTGCGCCTTGCGCTGGAGTTCATGGCGACGCAGGGCAGCAGCGTGCGGACGCTCTCGGAATGTTTGGACATCGTCCGCGCGGTGGGACGCGACAATGTCGGCATCCTGCTCGACACCTGGCACTTTTACGCCATGGGCTCGACGTTCGACAGCCTCGCGCAGACGCGGGGGGACGAGATCTTTATGTTCCATGTGAGCGACTGTCCTGCGCACGCGCCGGGTGAGGCGCAGCGCATCGAGAGCCTGCTTCCGGGGGACGGCGTGATCGAACTTCCGCGCCTGCTGCAGACGCTTGGCACCATCGGGTACGACGGTATCGTGTCTGCGGAGATCTTCTCGCCGGAGGTCACGGCGCTGCCGACGCAGGAAATGTTTCCGCTTGTACGGGAGCGGATGGAGCGGATGCTCCGTGCGGCGGGAACGGCGTATATCGTGTAATAGATTTTGCCATTTTTTGCCGCCCGAAAACGGCTTGTCAAAAGGGGAAAAGGGTGGTATAGTACGGCATTGAGCCGCGCAGCGGCGAGTATTAAAAAGATTGGAGAAAACGAAATGAAAAGAATGTTAGCCTTTGCGCTTGCCGCAATGATGATTTTATGCCTCTGCGCCTGCGGAAGTAAGCAGGTGGAAGAACCCGAAGAAAGCGGCCCCATCGGGATGCCCAACCCCATGACAGAGTACGCCTCTCTTGACGAGATCAACGACATTGCCGGCTCCCGCCTTGTTCACCCTGCCGTGATGGGCGTGACCCACGAAGAATATTTCGTTATTGACTGCACGGATTACAAGATCGCCGACTACCGTTTTACCGCTGCCGGCACTGACTATACTTTCCGCTGCGCTCCCGTGACGCAGGACATCTCCGGCTACTATGTCGGAGAGGGCACCGCCTTTGCTGACGGTGCGCGGGACGGCATTGAGTATGCCGAAGGTGACGGCACGCAGCTTGCCCGCTGGTTCACCATGGACGGGCAGTACGTCCTCACCGCAAAGGATATGGCGGACGCCGATACCTTCGTCCTCGTCGCTGAGGAGCTGTGCGCGATGACCTTCCCGGGCATGAGTGAGGCTGAGTATGAGGCTTTCTACGCTGATCTCGCCGGTCAGTACTATGATTCCTACTCCCAGCGCGCGACGATGACCGCGGAAGCGGACGGCGCGAACGGCGTGAAGCTTACCGTGGGCTGGTCCAGCTCCGCGAGCGAGCTGACCGAGTGGACAATGACCGCCCGCCTTTACGAGGACGGCCTGCTTTCCTATAATGACTGCGCGTGCAGCAATATTGTCACCGCAGCGGACGGCACGGAGACTGTGACCATTGTCAGCACGGATGGCGAGGGCTGGTTTACTTTTGACGGTGACAAGCTCTGCTGGACGGGCGCGGCGGACGAAAATTGCGTGAACTGCGTGTTTGAAAAGGCGCAGTAAGCGAAACAAAAAAGTAAAACGGGACGGCGGAGCCTCTGCTCCGCCGTCCCGTTTCGCTTCGGGGTTTCGCACGCGGCTGCTATCCGCGATCGGACAGGTCGTTCACAAGAGCCTGCATTTGGTTCTTGGAGGATACCGCGTGCGCCCTTTGAAGGATCTCGGATTTCTCGGATTCCGACATCAGGGAAAAGTTCCGCATGGCGTCGGGATTCTGCGCGAGCGCGAAGGTAAATCCGAGCGGTAAATCGTTTCTATCCATTATCATGCACCCCGTCAGTAGCTTTTCCGCGAGGCTGCGGATTATGCGTGATCGATCGGAATGTGCGAAGACAAAATGATGCACTTCCGGCAGATTTCTCCGTTTTTTGCATTTACAAAAATCGGGCGATGCGGTATCATTCCGATATGATATATTTTATGCATAACAAAAAGTAAGGAATGGTCATAACAATGAAGGAAAAAGGCTCTTTGCTGCTCACGGCGCTGGTGCTGGCGCTTGCGTTAGTCAGGGTACTCATGCCGACGCAGGAGGCATACCCGAACGGAGACATTGGTAATCCGCAGCAGCAGACCGCGGACTTCGCCGTTGCCTACGGCGAAGCGTACACCGATCCCGACGAGGTCGCGCTGTATCTGCACGATTTTGAGGAGCTGCCGCCCAACTTCGTCACCAAAAAGGAAGCGCAGCAGCAGGGCTGGGACGCGGGAGAGGATCTTTCCGAGATACTTCCCGGCTGCTCCATCGGCGGCGACAGGTTCGGCAATCTCGAGGGCCTGCTGCCGGAAAAGTCCGGCCGGCAGTACTACGAGTGCGACGTCAATTACACCGGCGGTCACCGCGGCGCGGAGCGTCTGGTGTTCTCTTCGGACGGGCTGATCTATTACA
>JAZLIU010000108.1:0-2475 GCA_045617565.1 Oscillospiraceae bacterium | reverse complement strand
GGTCGACATTCTGGAGCTGGAGGATGCCAACGAAAAGGTACGCGCGCGCATTGCCGCCGGCGAGGTCAACGCCGAGACCGGCGAGCCGCTGCGTGAAGCCGAGGCGACGCAGCTTCTCATGGGTATCACCAAGGCGTCCCTTGCTACCGATTCGTGGATGTCCGCCGCTTCCTTCCAGGAGACCACCAAGGTGCTCACCGAGGCCGCCATCAAGGGCAAGGTCGACCACCTGCTCGGCCTCAAGGAGAACGTCATCATCGGTAAGCTCATTCCCGCCGGTGCGGGCCTGAACGCCTACCGCGACTTCGCCGAGGAGATCGTTCCCGAGGAGAAGAAGGAAGAAGAGGAAGAGTTCAGCTTCTCCCGCATCATCACCAACGCACTCTAAGCAATCAAAAAAAGACACGGCGCAAGCCGTGTCTTTTTTGCCCTTTAGGTGAGAAGCGATTGGAACGCGAGGGGAAAGCCCTGTGTGATGAGGTCATCCGGCGTGACGCAGTAGGCGGTCTTCCGCTCGGCAAGCAGATCGCCCGCGCGGGCGTGGAGATAGACGCCGCAGACGGCGGCGTCCCGCGCGGACGCGCCCTGCGCGAGCAGCGACGCGATCAGCCCTGTCAGCACGTCGCCGCTGCCGCCCTTCGCGAGTGCTGAGCCGCCGCACAGGTCGTTGACAAGCACTTCTCCGTCAGGCAGGGCGATCACCGTTTTGTGTCCCTTGAGCACCAGCACACAGCCGTGTCGGGCGGCAAAGGCGGAAGCGAGCGCGGCGCGGTCGCCGCTCGTGATTTTGCTCACGGGCACGTCCAGCAATCGCGCGAACTCTTGATCGTGCGGTGTGAGGATCGTGACGCGGTCGCGGCGCAAATCGAGCACCTCGAGCTGACCTAAGAGCGCATTGATGCCGTCCGCATCCAGCACAATGGGTTGCGGGGCGAAGTCCAGCACGCGGGCGACGAGCCGATCGATGTTTTCGCTTCTGCCCAGTCCGCAGCCGAGGGCGAGCATATTGCACTTTTGCAGTTTTTCGACAATGCCGCCGTAGCTCGCCTCACACAAGAGCCCGCTCTCATCGCTGAGCGGAAACGGCATCGCGGAGGCACACTTTGCCGCCTCCACGCGCCAGATGCTCTGCGGCACGCCGAGGTACACGAGCCCGCAGCCGGAATGGACGGCGGCGGACGCGGCAAGATACGGTGCGCCCGTGTAGCCCACGGCACCGCCGACGATCAGCAGTTTCCCGAAGTCGCCCTTGTGTCCGTCCTCGCGGCGCTTGGGCAGCGCGGATGCGGCAAGCACGGCGTCGATGGAAACGGGGTTTGACATACACAGCACCTCCTCGTTGAAAAGAAATTTCGTTTGTGCTATGATACCAAAGAAGAAAGAAAAACGCAACGGGGGAGGAAAAAACGATGAACATTCTGCTTTCATCGGACTCATTCAAGGGGACGCTCACATCCCGCGAGGTCTGCGAGATCGAAGCGCGCGCGATCCGCGACGTGCTGCCCGACGCGCACGTCACGATGCTGCCCATGGCGGACGGCGGGGAGGGCATGGCGGACGCCTGCCTTTCCGTCTTTGGAGGCGAACGGACAGTGTGCCGTGTGACCGGCCCGGACGGAGATCCGGTAGATGCCGCTTACGCGCTTTTGCCGGACGGCAGCGCCGCGATCGAGATGGCGGCGGCAGCGGGACTGCCGCTCATGCACGGCAGGCTCGATCCCCTGCACGCCACGACGTACGGCGTGGGCGAGCTGCTGCGCTTCGCGCAGCGCCGCGGGGTAAAACGCATCCTGCTCGGACTCGGCGGCAGCGCGACGAACGACTGCGGTATCGGCATGGCGGCGGCGCTCGGCTGGCGCTTTTTGGACGCAGACGGCGCGCAGGTCGCACCGTTTGCGGAAAATCTGGGGAAGATCGCCGCCATCGAGCCGCCGCGGGAGCAGTTGAAAGCGGAAGTCCTTGCCGCATGCGACGTGGACAATCCCCTGCTCGGCGCACAGGGAGCAACGTATGTGTTCGGGCCGCAAAAGGGCGTGACGGGGGAGATCAAGCCGCAGCTGGAGACGGATATGGCGCACTTTGCCGCGGTGCTGAAAAAGACGTTTCCCGATTTTGACGCTGCCGCTCCCGGCGCGGGTGCGGCGGGCGGTATGGGCGCGGCGGTCGTGACGTTTCTCGGCGGAACGCTTTGCCCCGGCATCGAGCTGCTGCTCGATGCGGCAAAATTCGACGCTCTTGTCGCCCGTGCAGACCTCGTCATCACGGGCGAGGGGCGGATGGACGCACAAAGTCTGCACGGGAAGGTGCCCTGCGGCGTTGCCAAACGTGCTCAGCGCGCGGGGAAGCCCTGCATCGCCATCTGCGGTGCGCTCGGCGAAGGGGCAGAGGCGCTCCGTGCGGTTGGTATCACCGCGTTTTACGCCGCGAGCCGCGAAAAACGCACGATGGAGGAGTTGCAAAAGACCTGCCGGAAAG
>JAZLIU010000107.1:0-4279 GCA_045617565.1 Oscillospiraceae bacterium | reverse complement strand
CTCCACGTCGGACAGCAGAGCGGTCACGGCAGGAATGATGTTGACGAAGATGGTGCCGCCGCCGGCCACGATGCCCTCTTCCACAGCGGCCTTGGTGGCGTTCAGCGCGTCCTCGATGCGCAGCTTCTTTTCTTTCATCTCGGTCTCAGTGGCAGCACCGACCTTGATGACGGCCACGCCGCCGGCCAGCTTGGCCAGACGCTCCTGCAGCTTCTCCTTGTCGTAGTCGCCGGTAGTGACGCCGATCTGGGCGCGGATCTGATTGACGCGGTCACGGATGGCCCGGGCATCGCCCATGCCGTCCACGATGATGGTGTTCTCCTTGGTGACCTTGACCTGACGGGCACGGCCCAGCACGCTGACGTCGGCATCCTTCAGGGTGAGGCCGATCTCCTCAGATACCACGGTACCGCCGGTGAGGATGGCGATATCCTGCAGCATCTCCTTGCGGCGATCGCCGAAGCCGGGCGCCTTGACGCACACGACGTTGAGCGTGCCGCGCAGGCGGTTGACGATGAGCGTGCTGAGCGCCTCGCCCTCGACGTCCTCGGCGATGATGACGAGCTTCTTGCCGGACTGGACGAGCTGCTCGAGGATCGGGAGAATGTCGGCGATGACGGAGATCTTCTTGTCGGTGATGAGGAGATAAGCGTCGTCAATGACGGCTTCCATCTTCTCAGTATCGGTGACCATATACGGCGTAATATAGCCGCGGTCGAACATCATGCCCTCGACGACTTCGCTGTAGGTCTCGGCGGTCTTGGACTCTTCGATGGTGATGACGCCGTCGGCGCTGACCTTCTCCATCGCCTCGGCGATCAGCTTGCCGATGAATTCGTCGCCGCTCGAGACGGTGCCGACGCGGGCGATGTCCGCCGTGCCGTTGACCTTCTGGGAGTTGGCCTTGATGGTCTCGACCGCGGTCTCGACGGCCTTGGCCATGCCCTTTTTCATCACGATGGGGTTCGCGCCGGCGGCGAGGTTCTTGAGACCCTCGCGCACCATCGCCTGCGCCAGAAGCGTAGCGGTGGTGGTGCCGTCGCCCGCGACGTCGTTCGTCTTGGTGGACACCTCGCGCACGAGCTGCGCGCGCATGTTTTCAAACGGATCGTCGAGTTCGATCTCCTTGGCGATGGTCACGCCGTCGTTGGTGATCAGCGGTGCGCCGAACTTCTTGTCGAGCACGACGTTGCGGCCCTTGGGGCCGAGGGTGACCTTGACGGTATCGGCAAGGGTATTGACGCCGGCTTCGAGCGCCTTGCGCGCTTCTTCGCCGGATTTGATGAGCTTAGACATAGTAAATTACCTCCCTGAATTATTCAACGATCGCCAGAATATCGCTCTGACGCACGACGACGTATTCCTCGTCGTCGATCTTGACTTCCGTGCCGGAATACTTGCTGGTGATGACCTTATCGCCGACCTTGTGGGTCATGACGACATCGTGGCCGTCGATCATGCCGCCGGGACCGACGGAGATGACTTCGGCAACGGACGGCTTCTCCTGGGACTTGGGCGTGAGGATGATGCCGCTTTTGGTGGTCTCTTCGGCCTCGACCATCTTGAGGATGACGCGGTCGGCAAGCGGGGTGAGTTTCATGGGGTGTGCCTCCTTATATATTTATCAAAATATGAACAAGTAATTTGTCGGATTTAGCACTCTTTTGCGTTGAGTGCTAACCAACGGTGCTATCATAGCGCAAGCGGGACGGTTTTGCAAGAGGATTTTTCCGTTTTCGGAAAAAATTCACACCTTGTTAAAAAACGATGCAACAAAAATGCGCGGCAAAAATGCACGCATCGGGCAGAAAAAGAAAGGCTTGCAACCCAAGGGGGGAAACACTATAATATAACAAAATATATCAGCTTGAAAACGCTATAGAGGAGATTTTGAGATGCAAACACAGGCACTGCCGCTGAGCAATGAAAACATTGCTCTTGCGATAGAGGAGATACAGGGCTTTTTCGCTTCGCAGAAGGTCGAGCAGCGCACGGCGCTGCGCATGACGCTCTCCGCCGAGGAGGTACTGCTGAAGTATCGGGAGCATTTCGGCGCAGAAGTGACCTTTACGCTGCAATGCGTGAAGAAATTCGGGCGCGCACAGGCAGAGCTCCAGCTTGCGGGCGATGCGTTCGACCCCTTTGCCGAAACGGAGGAGGACGGCGTTTTGCACGCGCTGCTCGTCAATGCGGGAGAGGAGCCGGTCTGGGCGTACCGCAGACACAGCAACCGCGTGCTCTTTGCCGTGCAGGGAAAGAAAAAGCTGTCCACACTCATGCAGATTCTCCTTGCGCTGCTCAGCGCCATCGTCCTCGGCTTTGCCGCGTCATTCCTGCCGAATGGGCTGGGCGTCACTATTTCGCAGAAGCTGCTCTCGCCGATCTCGAGCACGATCATGGGCTTTCTTTCCGCCGCCGCGATGCTGCTCATCTTCCTGTCGGTGGCAAACGGCATTTGCAGTATGGGCGACCTTTCCACCTTCAACCGGATCGGCAAAGCGCTGATTTTGCGCCTGCTGGCGATGCTGCTGCCGGCTGCAATAGCCGCGGCGGCGTTCCTGACGCCGTTTTTCCGCATCAGCGCCGCCGGTTCATCGGCGCTGGAGCTTTCCGCCTATTTCGAAATGCTGCTCGACATTGTGCCGGGCAATGTGGTCGAACCGTTCCTCACGGGCAACACGCTGCAGATCATCTTTCTTGCTGCGTGCCTAAGCGCCTCGCTGCTGGTGCTGGGGCTGAAAACGAGCGCCGTGACGGAATTTATCGCGCAGGCAAATCTCGCGGCACAGACGGTCGTCGGCGCAATCGTGCGCCTGCTGCCGCTCGTGGTATTCTGCAGTGTATTTTCGCTGGTCTCCTCCGGCGCGGCAGCCTCCGCGGGCGCGGCGACAAAGCTGCTGCTGCTCGATATCCTGGGCGTCGGAGTGCTGGTGCTGCTCGACCTTGTGCGCGTGTGCCTCTCCAAAAAGACAAATCCGCTGCTGTTTCTCAAAAAGCTCGCCCCCGTGCTTGCGATCACGATCGCCACGGCGTCCTCCGCCGCCGCGCTGACCACCATGCTCCATGCGGTGGAGAAAAAGCTCGGCATCGACAAACAGATCTGCAATGTCGGCGTACCGCTCGCCATGGTGGTGTTCAAGCCCTATATTTTGATATTCTATCCCGCCGCGATCCTGTGCCTTGCCGAGGTCTATGAAATACCGATCACGCTCAGCATGGTCGTTTCGCTGTTTCTTACGACGATGTTCGTCTCCGTCGCCGCCGCGCCGGTGCCGGGCGGCACGGTATCGTGCCTGATCCTGCTGTTCACGCAGTTCGGCATCCCCGCGGAGGCCGCTGCCATTGTCATCGCGCTCGACGCGATTATTGACCGCGTCAACACGACGTCAAAGGAGTTCTTTATCGCGGCGGAGCTGACGCAGATCGCCGGCTCGCTCGACCTGCTGGACGTTGAGACGCTGCGCGACGCGAAAACCGCAAACGAATAAAAAAAAACGCCGGAAGGCGTCTTGTTAATCGGTATTTCGGAATTACAGCGCGGTGGCGTTGGGATCGCAGCCGGCAGGGCCGAAGAAGTTGAGCTTCTTGTCGGAGAGTTTGAGCGTCACGTCCCGCGAATGGGAGCATTCGCCGTCGAGACAGGTGACGATGTCATCCCCTTGAATGCGCACGACGGAAGCGTCATACGCGCGGATCAGCTCGGGGGGCAGATCTTTATATCCGCCCGTGCCGTACTTGTTGAAAAGCTGCACGAATTTGAGCTTGCTGATGCTCTTGACCACGATGGTGTGGAGCAAGCCGTCATTCATGCGCGCCTCGCGCATGGGCGTGAAGCCGCCGCCGTAGTAGCGGCCGTTGCACATGGACACGAGGGCGAAATCGTCCTCAATGACGGTATCATCCAGCGTGACCGTCCAGTGCTGGCCGATGGAGCGGGCAACAAAGTTGACCGCGACGCTCGCCAAATACGCGCCCTTGCCGCTGATCGACGAAGAAAAGTCGTGTACGCTCTCCGCCACGCGCGCGTCGATGCCGGAGCAGGCGATCGTCAGGCACTGCCTGCCGTTGCAGTCAATGAGGTCGAGCTGCTGCACTTCCCCGTTCCACAGGTTTTCCGCGTCGGAAAACT
Organism: Oscillospiraceae bacterium; assembly: GCA_045617565.1. Classification (GTDB taxonomy): domain Bacteria; phylum Bacillota; class Clostridia; order Oscillospirales; family Oscillospiraceae; genus Hominicoprocola. The sequence goes on along the minus strand of JAZLIU010000107.1, from coordinate 150 downwards.
TCGGCAGCATTTCGGGGCCGAAATTCTTGAGAAAATCGTTGCCCGTGCCGATGGGGATGACCGTCATTGCGGCGTTGTCGAAGCCCGCGATGCCGTTGGCGACCTCGTGCGCCGTGCCGTCGCCGCCGCAGGCGTAGAAGCGCACCGGCT
>JAZLIU010000106.1:0-6946 GCA_045617565.1 Oscillospiraceae bacterium | reverse complement strand
GGGCAGTCAACGTGAGCATAGTGACGGTTGGCAGTCTCATACTCAACGTGTGCGGTGTTGATGGTGATGCCGCGCTCGCGCTCTTCGGGAGCCTTGTCGATGGAGCTGTAGTCGGTGTACTCAGCGCCGCCCTGCAGGGCGAGGTACTTGGTGATCGCAGCGGTCAGGGTGGTCTTACCGTGGTCGATGTGGCCGACGGTACCGATGTTTACGTGGGGCTTATTGCGCTCGAATTTCTGCTTAGCCATTAGAGTGATCCTCCTATAATGATTTTTTCATTTCATGTTTCCGGTGCCAAATTGCATAACACCGGTATTTTACAGTAATTTTTGGTATTTTGCAATACCCAATTTATCAGGCGCGTTTGCCGGTGCGCTGATCGATGATCTTGTCCTGGATGCTCTTGGGGATCTCCACATAGCTGTGGGGCTCCATCGTGTACTGACCGCGACCCTGCGTGGAAGAACGCAGGTCTGTCGCGTAGCCGAACATACTGGCAAGAGGCACCAATGCATCCACCTGCGTGGCGCCGGAGCGGTTCTCCTGACCCTGGATCTGGCCGCGGCGGGCGCTGATGTCGCCGATGACCGTGCCCAGATACTCGTCGGGAGCGGTGACGCTGACCTTCATGATCGGTTCAAGCAGCGTTGCGCCCGCCTTCTGGCAGGCCTCCTTGAACGCCATGGAGCCGGCGATCTTGAATGCCATTTCCGAGGAGTCGACCTCGTGATAGGAGCCGTCGTAAAGGGTGACCTTCACGTCGACCACGGGATAGCCTGCCAAAACGCCGGAGAGCATGGCGCCCTGAATACCGGCGTCGACGGCGGGAACGTATTCCTTGGGGATCGCGCCGCCAACGAGAGCGTTGACGAACTCGTAACCCTTGCCGGACTCGTTCGGCTCGACGTGGATCTTGACGTGACCGTACTGGCCTTTACCGCCGCTCTGACGGGCATACTTGGTGTCCTGATCGACGGCCTTGGTGATGGTCTCCTTATAGGCGACCTGCGGAGCGCCGACGTTCGCCTCGACCTTGAACTCGCGTAAGAGACGATCGACGATGATCTCCAGATGGAGCTCGCCCATACCGGCGATGATGGTCTGACCGGTTTCTTCATCGGTGTAGGTCTTGAACGTGGGGTCTTCCTCGGCGAGCTTGATGAGCGCGACGGTCATCTTCTCCTGACCGGCCTTGGTCTTGGGCTCGATGGCGACGCGGATGACAGGCTCGGGGAATTCCATGCTCTCGAGGATGATGGGGTGCTTTTCATCACAGAGGGTATCACCGGTGGTGGTATTCTTGAGGCCGACAGCGGCGGCAATGTCGCCGGAGTAAACGGTCTCAATGTCCTCTCTGTGGTTGGCGTGCATCTGCAGAATGCGGCCCATGCGCTCACGCGAGCCCTTGGTCGCGTTGAGGACGGAGGAGCCGGTATTCAGCGTGCCGGAGTAGACACGGAAGAAGCTCAGACGGCCGACATACGGGTCCGTCATGATCTTGAATGCCAAGGCGGAGAAAGGCTCGCTGTCATCGGACGCGCGCTCCTCTTCCTTGTCGGTCTTGGGGTTGACGCCCTTGATGGCGGGAACGTCGGTCGGCGCGGGCATATAGTCCACGATCGCGTCGAGCAGCTTCTGCACGCCCTTGTTGCGATACGACGTACCGCACACAACGGGGATCATCTCGACGGCGACAGTCGCCTGACGGATCGCCTTGCGGATCTTCTCGCTCGGGATCTCCTTGCCTTCGAGATACATTTCCATGATCTCGTCATCGAACATGGAGATCGCGTCGAGCAGCTTCTCGCGGTACTCGTTCGCCAGCTCCACCATATCCGCGGGAATTTCTTCCACGCGCATATCCTTGCCCATCTCGTCATAGTAGACGTCCGCGTTCATTTCGACCAGGTCGATGATGCCGCGGAACTCGGACTCCTTGCCGATGGGCAGCTGAATGGGAACGGCGTTGCACTTGAGGCGCTCGTCCACCATGCGCAGCACGTTGTAGAAATCGGCGCCCATGATGTCCATCTTGTTGACGTAGATCATGCGGGGCACGTGATAGTGATCCGCCTGACGCCAAACCGTCTCGGACTGGGGCTCCACGCCGCCCTTGGCGCACAGAACGGTCACAGAGCCGTCCAGCACGCGCAGGGAACGCTCGACCTCAACGGTGAAGTCGACGTGGCCCGGGGTGTCGATGATGTTGATGCGGTGGTCTTTCCAGAAACAGGTGGTTGCAGCAGACGTGATCGTAATGCCGCGCTCCTGCTCCTGCTCCATCCAGTCCATCGTGGCGGTACCCTCGTGCGTTTCACCGAGCTTGTAGTTGACGCCGGTGTAGTAGAGGATACGCTCGGTCGTGGTGGTCTTGCCCGCATCGATGTGCGCCATGATGCCGATATTCCTTGTTTTCTCCAGAGTGACTTTTCTCGGCATAATTTGCTCCTTGCCTTACCAGCGGAAGTGGGCGAATGCCTTGTTGGATTCGGCCATCTTATGGGTATCTTCGCGTTTCTTCACGGCGCTGCCGGTGTTGTTGGCAGCGTCCATGATCTCACCTGCCAGGCGCTCGGCCATGGTGCGTTCACCACGGGCGCGGGAGTAAGCGGTCAGCCAGCGCAGACCCAGGGTCTGACGACGGGCGGGACGGACTTCCATAGGAACCTGATAGGTGGCACCGCCGACACGGCGGGACTTGGTCTCGACGCTGGGCATGATGTTTTCCATCGCCTGAGCAAAAACGTCGAGGGGCTCGTTGCCGGTCTTTTCCTTGATCATATCAAAGGCACCGTACACGACCTTCTGCGCGACGCCCTTCTTGCCGTCGAGCATGATGCTGTTGACAAGCTTGGTCACGAGAATGCTGTTGTACATAGGATCGGGCAAAACTTCTCTTTTGGGAACATTACCTCTTCTGGGCACTTTGCTTCCCTCCTTCTTAAAATTATAGAAATCATAGGTACTCGCGTCGGGGCTTTCCCCCAACGTGTTTTGCCTGCCAAAGAGGTGAATGATCTACAATCAATATATATATCAAACCTTTTCGGCAAAGCTCAGTTAACTTGCGGCTCTTACTTCTGCTTGGGGCGCTTGGCACCATACTTGGAGCGAGCCTGCATACGGCCCTGCACGCCCTGAGCGTCCAGAGTGCCGCGGATGATGTGGTAACGCACACCGGGGAGGTCCTTGACACGGCCGCCGCGGATCATAACCACAGAGTGTTCCTGCAGGGAATGACCGACGCCGGGAATGTAAGCGGTGACCTCGTAGCCGTTGGTGAGGCGAACACGCGCGATCTTACGAAGTGCGGAGTTCGGCTTCTTGGGAGTGGCGGTACGAACGGCGGTGCAAACACCACGCTTCTGAGGGGAAGCCAGATCGGTTTCTCTGTTCTTCAGAGTGTTCAGACCGTACTGCAGAGCCGGAGAGTTGGACTTGTAAGTCGCCTGCTGTCTGCCCTTGCGAACCAGCTGGTTAAAAGTAGGCATTCTTTGTTGTTCTCCTTTCTTAAATGATGTTTTATTTTTTACAGGATATCGGTAAAATATCCCGAAAAAACCGAATTGAGGAAATCAGTCGCGGAGTAGCGCGATCACACTCGCGCCCACGGCGATGCCCGCCGCTTGCCCGAGATCGCGCATCGTCGCATCCTTTTCGACGGGGATGTTCCCCTCGGTGCAGAGCGCTTCGATATTTGTCAGCACCATGGGGTCGGCGTCGCAGGCGAGAAACACCTTGCGCACCCTGCCCTCGCGCAGCGCCCGGCCGGACTGCTTGATGCCCACGACTTTATGGCACAAAGCAATTTCGGACAACACGGCGCAGCCTCCTCACGGCATGACAAATTCCGCGGGGCATACCCACGCAAAGTGGAATTATAGCATAGGGTTTACAAGCCGTCAAGCATTTCCCGGGGACAAATTTTCAAAATTTTACTGTTTTTCTATGCTTTTGCTGTGCTTTTCGTCAAAAACCGCTCCCGCGCGGCGCATAACAAAAAATCGGGGCGCAACGCGCCCCGATTTTTTTGTTAATGCCGTGCCGCTTACGGGTATTTGACCGTCGGCACGAGGTCTCCCGCGAGCGGGCAGGTATGCCCCGTCCCGTTGGGGGAGGTGTATTGTATCCACTGCCCCACGATGCTGAAGTCCTTCGCTTCGCCCGTGAGCATCTCCGTTTCGCCGGTTGCGAGGTCAACACGGCAGACGCGGGTGACGGAGGGTGTGCCGTCAAACGGCGCGTCAAGGTACGTGCCGAGCAGATACACGGCTTCGTCGGTAATGTACATCGTACCGTTGCGGATATTGCTCTTAGTATCGCCCTCAACGGTATATGTCCAGCCGTAGAGAATTTTGGCGGAGCCGAAGGCACTCCAGTTCTTCCCGCCATCGTAGGAAATACCCAGATTACCGCGCTCCGGCGGGATGAGATTTCTGATTTTCACCCAAAGGTCGCCCTGCGTGCTCGTACTCGAATTGACGGGCATTTCGATGTAGCTGCCGTCGTCAAAAAATCGGATCGTCATATCGGTGCCCATCGTTGCCCCGCCGACGTGATAGGTGAGCGTCGCATAGTCCTCCTGCATACGGAGCGTGGGAATCGCAAATGTGTCCGTTATGTGGTTGATGGGCAGCTCATAGAGCTGTTCCGTTTTGCCATCCTTTTCGCGGCAGATCCAACCGTCCGTGGAGGCAAACCAAAAATAGCCGTTCAGGTCCAGGGAAACCGGTCTGCCGTCGATCCTCAAAACGCGGCTCTGCGTTCCCGTGGTGCTGCTCACCTTTTCCGGCAGCACCGGCTGCGGATAAGGCGCATCGTTCGCGGTGTAGCGGATGAAGCTCAGTTCGCGGTAGGAGAACTTCTTCGCCGCCGTACTGCCGTCTTTCGTGTCGTAACGCAGTATGAATTCGCCCGCGCCTGCGGCGTAATACTCGGCGGAGCTGTTCACGCCCCAGTCATTGTAGTTCGGGAGAGCGGAGTAAACGGGGTAATACGTCCCCTGTTCTATGTACCCCTCCCTTGCGTCGAGCCGGTAGACGAACACACGCTCCGCGCCGTCCGCGCCGTACTGACAGTTGCATACAAGCTCCGTTACACCGTCGCCGTCGAGATCGACCACATGGTCGTCGATGGTGTAGCCGAAGCTCTCGCCGATTTGCGTGTAGCCGCCGACCACGGCAGGGACGTAGTATTGGCGCGTGATGAAGTTCGCGCCGTCGGTCGTTTCGGAGTAGAAGCCCGAAAATCCCATGATGTCGTCAAAGGCGACCGTGCGCGTGCCGCGGTTTGTACCGAGGACGGAGCGGACGTTCTCCTCCGTGCAGTCGTACCACGTCACGCCGGGACGGGCTTCAAATTTGGCGATCAGATCGTCAAGCTCCTCCTGCGTCATCAGGGTGACGTTGTCGGAGCGGAGCATTCCTTGCGGTGTAGAAAGGCAGTATTCCTCGCGCTCGAGCACCATATCCGCGCCATCGAAGCGGATACGGGTGAGGAACGTATCGTCCGCGCCGCCGGAGCCGAGCATCGAGCCGTCGCGCTTGAGCGAGATCATTTCGCGGTAATTCAGCTCATGCCCGCACACGCCGCCGTAGTATAGATGCAGCACGATGTAGCCGCGGTAGTCGCTGCGGCGGTAGACGACCTCCGCCGTGCCGTCGCGGTCGAGATCGACCACGGCAAACGCTGCGCCGCCATCGGGATATTCGTGCGTGTCGTCGCGCGTGAGATTGATAAGAATGTCGGTGGCAAAATAGGGTTTGGAGCGCGTCTCATCGACGTAGGTGATGGGCTTTGCGTTCAAAAGCGTGTCCGCGTACAGTGGGTCGATCCACAGCGTGGGCGAAAAGCGCTCGTCCACGGTGAAGCTCTGCGCCATAAGAGCCAGCAGCTTCGGCTCTTCCAGTGCGAGAGAAAACTTGTCGTCAAATGCGGCAATTCTCTCGGGTTCGGTAAAGGTCTGCACCTCATAGTGCCCGCCCGTCGGACACGCAAAGAGATAGAAGCTCTCGTACACGTCAAAAGACGGTTGCAGACTCTGAGGGATCGGCGGGCGATGGTAACGATAGACCGTTTGATCGCCGCTTGTCTCCTTCGTCCAACCCTCACCGCTGAAAGAAGATGCAGCCTCTTCCATCGTAGTGTCGTAAGTCTTGACAATAATGGTCGATTCCGTGCCGTAGCTGGAGTACCACATCGGATCGCCCACGCCCGGCTCCCAGCCGTTGACAGGAATGTAAATATACCAACCGTCGCCGTCGTAGCGGTGGGCGGGATAGCTGCCGATTTTCGCTTCACGGAAATAGTCGCTCCAGTCGATAACGTAGAGCGGATATTCCGTTTGGTCGAGGTCGTTTTCCGTCACATACCAGTCGTAGAGCGCCTCATCGTAGCTGTTATAGTTGTTCGTAAAGCCGATGGAGGGCGCGTCGTACAGCACGTCGATGCTGCCGTCGTCATATTGCAGGGCGATCAGGATATGTTCACCGCGCCCCATAAAGTCGATGTAGCCGTCCTCCTCGTAGTCGCCGCGATACAGCGCGATATCCTCTTCCGCTCCGTCGAGCTTGAGCAGATAAAGGTAAGTCCATGCTTGCAGTGTCCCCTCCGGGGCGAGGTCGGAAACCTCGCCGGTCTTGTTGAGCCACGCGACCCTGCGGTCCAGCACCGTCACCGAGCCGACTTCCCCTGCGGCCTGAAAAGGAGAAGTGATCTCGCCGAGTGTCAATTTACTGTTGATGGCAGGCATGACCTCCATCAGATAGTCCTCGACGTCGGCGTACTCGCCGTGCGTATTGGCAAGCGGTTTCGCGTCGCTTTCGGGTGCGAAGCCGATGGCGGCGCTCAGACCGGCCACCGCGCAGACAGTCAAGAGCACGATCGCGACGCCGCGGCTCTTTTTCCCGTCGTCAAACACGTTGGCGAGCCGCCGCTTGAGCCGCTC
>JAZLIU010000105.1:0-2978 GCA_045617565.1 Oscillospiraceae bacterium | reverse complement strand
TTTGCCGCCTGTGGGCGGCAAATTTTACTTCTGCGGGAGTTTCCGCCACATTTTTTGCCGCGCTTACTTTTTCGGCAGGCTGTCGTCCTCGTCGATCCAATTCTGCACGGATATGATGTCAAATTCTTCCTCCGTGCGGCGCACAACGACCTCGGAAATGCCCGCGTTGATAATCATGCGGCGGCACATCGGGCAGGACGTTGCATCGGACAGGAGCTCACCCGTCTGCGCGTCGTGTCCCGCGAGATACAGCGTCGCGCCGACGGTGTCGCGGCGGGCGGCGGAGATGATGGCGTTCGCCTCGGCGTGGACGCTGCGGCACAGCTCGTAGCGCTCACCGCGCGGCACCTGCATCGCCTCGCGCGTGCAGAAGCCTAAGTCGACGCAGTTTTTGCGTCCGCGCGGCGCGCCGTTGTAGCCGGTGGAGATGATCTCGTCGTTCTTGACGATGATCGCGCCGTACACGCGGCGCAGACAGGTTGCCCGCTCGAGTACAGTCTCGGCGATGTCAAGGTAGTAATTTCTCTTGCTGACGCGTTCCATAGTAGTCCCTCCTGTAATATCTGTCTAAAATATTGCTATTAGTATTCACTTATACCCCGCTCAGGTCGAAGATCGGCGTGTATTCCTCTTTCGCGCTCGAAAGCTCCTGGCAGAAGCCGTCGGTGATGCCGCAGGCTTGCAGATATTCCACCGCCGCGCGGTACTCCGCGTGATTGAGCCTTCTCGCCAGCGCGCCCGTCGCGCCGCTCTGCGGCGTGTACTGGCTCATGAGTGAAAAGAGCACCGTGCCGCGCTCAAAATGCGTGGACACATAGTCGATGACGCGGCGGGTGTTTTCCAGCTGCCCCGGCAGGACGAGGTGGCGGATGATGACGCCGCTTTTCATGAGGCCGTCCTCCCCGATTTGGTACGGCCCGACCTGACGCACCATCTCGTCGATGGCGGCGGCGGCGACTTCAAAATAATCGCCCGCCTTCGACAGCTCCCGCGCAGGTTCATCGAGCGCGTACTTGAGATCTGGCAGATAGATCTGCACCTTACCTGCAAGCGTTTTGAGCGTTTCGACACGCTCATACCCGCCGCAGTTCCATACGGCGGGAACGCTCAGCGGTTTTTCCAGCGCGGGCAGTACCCACGGCGTAAAGTGCGTGGGGGACACGAGGTCGATGCAATGCGCGCCCTGCGCGGCTAAGTCGTCCATGATCTCGCGCAGACCTTCCGATGTGATGACCTTGCCGAAGTTTTCGTGGCTGATCTTCCCGTTCTGGCAGAATACGCAGCCGAGGTTGCAGCCGGAGAAGAAGATGCACCCCGCGCCGTTCGTACCGGAGAGGCAGGGCTCTTCCCATTGGTGCAGCATCGCCTTGGCGACGACAAGTCCCTCCGGCATCCGACATACGCCGTTGCCCTTTTCCCTTGTACGCTCCGCGCGGCAGAGGCGCGGGCAGATATCGCAGATCATCTCTTAAAATCGGGGCCGAGGTCGCCGCGCATCCAGTGGCGGCGGCACAGACCGATGTACTTGTCGTTCGCGCCGAGCACGACCTGTTCGCCCTCCTTGAGGACTTTGCCGTTTTCGTCGAAGCGGGCGTTGAAAATCGCCTTTTTGCCGCACCAGCAGATCGTCTTGACCTCCTCAAGCTTGTCCGCCATGACGAGCAGCGCGTAGCTGCCGGGGAACAGCTCGCCCTTGAAGTCCGCGCGCAGACCGTAGCAGATGACGGGAATATCGCAGTCGTCGACGAGGTGGACGAGGTACATGACCTCATCGTGCGTCAAAAACTGCGCTTCGTCGACGATAATGCAGGAGTTCTTTTTGAGTTCTTCCTCGCTCATCTTCCGCATTTCGTGGAAATAGACGCACTCGTGGGTCAGTCCGATGCGGGAGCGGACGGTGTGGTCGCCGTCGCGCGTGTCGAGCTGCGGCTTGACGAGCAGCGTCTGCTGCCCGCGCTCCTCATAGTTGAAGCGCGCCATCAGCGCGTTCGCCGTCTTGCTCGAGCCCATCGCGCCGTATTTGAAGTATAGCTGTGCCATTGGTTATGACCATTCCTTTCTGCTGCGCTTTCGGACGTAAAATGACCATAAAAGGAATGGTCATAAACGCCATGTTTTTCGGTTGCCGCTCAAGCGGCGAGAAAAACGGCATTTTTGATGATACGGTTGAACTTGTTTCAACCGTATCTCCTCAAAGCCGCCGCTGTGCCTCGGCTGTAAATTTTTTGAATGCCGTCGGGATGGCGAGCGCGTCAAGTTCTTCTCGCGTCACATAGCGAAAACCGTCGTTTTCGCCCTCGACCTCGACAAAGAAGCCCTTCATCTGCCACTCGATATGTGTGAAAATGTGCTTCGCCGTGCCGATCGGCTCGATACGTCGCACCGAAAGCCCCCATTGCGCGAGCGTGATCGCCGCGCCCGCTTCGTCGAGGCTTCCCGAAACATTGGGAAACTCCGTCAGCGACGCGAGCAGCCCCGTATCGGGCCGCATCCGCACGGCAAGAGTGTCGTCTTTTTTAATCAGAAACACCGTGCGTTCCTCCGCGCGGCGCTGTTTTTTCACGCCGCGCACGGGTAAAACCGCCGTAAGCCCCTGTCGATACGCCGCGCAGAAGCCCCGCGCGGGACAGTTCTCGCACAGCGGCGCACCGTTCGGTAGACACACCGTTGCACCCAAATCCATCATCGCCTGATTGTACGCGCCGGGGCGTTCGCGGTCAATCACCACATCGAGCCGCCGCTGAAAGTCTTTTCGCACCTTGGTATCCGACACATCGTCGCCGCAGCCGCTCACGCGTGCCGCCACGCGCAGGAGGTTGCCGTCCACCGCCGCAATCGGCTCACCGAAGTTGACCGACGCAATGGCGGCGGCGGTATACGCTCCTATGCCGGGGAGTTTCACAAGCTCCGCCGCCGAATGCGGCAGTTCACCGCCGCAGCGCCCGCAGACGATTTTCGCCGCCTTTTGCAGATTTCGT
>JAZLIU010000104.1:0-7191 GCA_045617565.1 Oscillospiraceae bacterium | reverse complement strand
TGCCCGCCCCCCGCGCGCGATGCCGAAGCCATCGTCGGGGACAGTCCGCTGTTCGATCAGAAGACCGTGCTGCGCGGCTTCGAGCGTGCGCTCGACAACGGTGTGGAAGCGGTGATCTGCACGCACGTTTCCAACGTATTCGGCTTCGTGCTGCCCATCGAGGCGATCGCCTCACGCTGCCGCAGCGCAAAGGTGCCGCTCATCATCGACGCATCGCAGTCGGCGGGCGTGCTGCCGCTCAATTTGGAAAAGCTCGGTGCGGCATTTATCGCCATGCCGGGACACAAGGGACTCTACGGCCCGCAGGGGACGGGGTTACTGCTGTGCAATCGCGAGGTGCAGCCGCTCATCGAGGGCGGGACGGGCAGCGAGTCGCTCATACAGGATATGCCGGCGTTTCTGCCGGACAGATCAGAGGCGGGCACGCACAACGTCCCCGGTATCGCGGGATTGGAGGCGGGGCTGCGCTTCGTGCGAGACACAGGCATCGAACGCATTCGCTCACACGAGCGGCGGCTTTTAGAGCTCGCCTGCAAACAGCTCCAAAGGCTCTGCCCCGTCAGGTTTTTCTACACGCCGAACGCTGCGCTTCAAACCGGCGTTTTGTCGCTCACCGTCAGGGAGCGGGAGTGCTTCGAGGTGAGCGAGGCGCTCGCCGCGCGCGGCATCGCCGTACGCGCGGGACTTCAGTGCGCGCCGTTTGCACACCGCACGGCGGGAACGCTGCCCGACGGCACGGTGCGCGTGAGTTTTTCCGCCTTCAACCGCGCCGGCGAGGTTGAGACTTTTGTCCGCGTGCTGCAAAATGCGCTTTAGGGTGTGTTGACCCTATGCCGATCGCGGTGGATCGGGAAAAATCAGGAGAATTCTCAGAAAATTCACGTTCGCACCATTGCTTTTTTGCGATGGTTATATTAGAATTGGTATTAATAATGGCTATTATGCTTTTTACACCGGAGGAGGGGAGCGGAACATGGAATTTGCAACGATGGTCCTACAGGGAGCGTGGCGCTATATTCTGACGCTCAAGCTGACTGACTATATCGACATCGCGCTGATGGCATACGGGCTGTACTGGCTTTTGAAGCTGGTGGGCGACACGAAGGTGGAGCGGCTCGGCAAGGGCGTGATCGTATTTCTGCTCATCCTCTGGGCATCTAATTTTTTCCACCTCAACGGGATATACTTTATTCTCAGCCACGTGGTCGAGCTCGGTGTTCTGGCGCTGGTCGTTCTGTTCCAGCCGGAGATCCGGCGAGTGCTGGAGCGGCTGGGTTCCAGCAAGCTTCGCTCATTCAATCCGTTTGCAAGAGCGCAGCAGGTCACGGCGATCGAAAACGCCATCTCGCAGACGGTGCTCGCCTGTTCGGAGATGTCCAAATCGCACACGGGCGTGCTGATCGTGTTCGAGCGGAATATCTCGCTCGACCATATCGTGCGCACCGGCACGCTGGTGGACGCGCAGGTGTCCAACGAGCTTTTGAAGAACATCTTCTTCGTCAAGGCTGCCATGCACGACGGTGCGGTCATCATGCGCGACGGGAGACTCCTCGCGGGTGGGTGTGTGCTGCCGCTGTCGAGGAATAATAATCTCAGCCGCGAGCTTGGTATGCGCCACCGCGCCGGCATCGGCATGAGCGAGAATTCCGACGCGGTCGTCGTCATCGTCTCGGAGGAGACCGGCTCAATCTCCGTTGCCATCGGCGGACTGCTCAAGCGCCATCTGCAACCGGAAACGCTGGAAAAGCTCCTGCTCAACGAACTGATCCCGCAGACAGATACGGCGGAAGAAAAAAACGAATTCCGCCTGCATCTGCCAGGGTTCCACCGTCAGGGAAAGGGGGACAAGAACGATGGAGAAGAGTAACCGCAAAATATTCTATATCATCATCTCCGTTTTGATTGCCTCTTTTGTCTGGTTCTATGTGAACTATTCCCAGGAGGTAACGCTCACGGTCAACGACGTTCCCGTGGAGCTTCTCAACGAGGAAACGACGCTTGCCGAGCGCGGACTGATGGTGCTTAACGGTGGGGACATTTCGGTCGATCTCAAGCTGCGTGTTCCGCGCAGTATCGTGTTTCGCTTCGACACCGATAAGATCCGCGCGGTCGCGGACCTGTCCGCCATCACGGCGGCGGGCAAGCAGTCGCTCGGCTATCAGATCTATTACCCCACCGGCATCTCCGCGCACGACGTCACCGTTGAACTGCCTGCCGTGCGCTCGGTGCAGGTCGAGATCGGCGAGCTGAGCCGCAAGGAGGTCGAGGTGCGCTGCAAGGTCGTCGGCAGCGTCTCGGAGGGATATATCGCCGGTACGCTGCGTTTGCTGCCGGAAACGCTTGAGGTGCGCGGTCAGCAGGTGGACATCATGTCCGTGAGCTACGCGCTCGTGACGCTCAACATCACCGACGCCACCGCGAGCATCGTCGAGCTTCTGGATTATGAGCTTTACGATTTCAATGATCAGCCTGTCCACAATCCCAACATTCACCCCGTCAGCGAACAGATCCAGGTCACGCTGCCGGTGATGACAGTCAAGGAAGTCCCGCTGGTCGTCAACTTTGAAGAGTCCTCCGGCGCACGGCTCGATCACTTCACCTACACGCTCGGGCCGCAGACGGTCACCGTTTCCGGTGATGCTGCCACGGTGGAATCCATTGACGAGATCGTGCTTGATACGCTCGCGCTCGATACGCTCTCCGAACAGGAGAACTTCGTGTATGACATCGTCCTGCCGGACGGCATCAGCAACTTAAGCGGCGTGAATACCGCCACGCTTACCATTACACAAGGTGACATCGGAATGCTCACGTTGGATGCGACGCGGTTCGACTACGAAAACTTAAGCACAAAGCGAGAGGTCAGCATCGTCACCTCGACGCTTTCCGTCACGCTGCGCGGTACGCAGGAGGATCTTGCCGCCGTCACGCCGGAGCAGGTGCGCGTCGTCGCGGATCTGTCGGACGTGGCGGACGCCAGCGGCAGCTACACCGTTCCCGCGAATGTCTATGTGGACGCTCTTGACCTCGGCGCCGTGGGCGAATATGAGGTGACCGTTCACATCGGGGACAAGGAGTAAAGGAGAAGGCATGACACAGATCGCAACAGTTGAAAAGGTTTTTCCCAACGGTACGGCGGAAATCTCCGTTCCGCGCAAATCGGCCTGCGGACACGACTGCGAGGAATGCGCGGGCTGCGGCGTGAGCGGCGCGTCCGTTCGCGCGACCGCGCAAAATCCCATCGGCGCGCAGGTGGGGGACAAGGTCGTCGTGGAGAGCAGCTCCAAAAAGCTCTTCGGCGCGATCCTCATTGTCTATATGATCCCGATCGTGCTGTTTCTGCTGGGTTACTTCTGCACGAGCGGCATCCACAGCGAGGGGCTGCGCTACTGTATCGCCATTGCGGCGTTCTGCCTCGGCATCGTGCCCGCCGTCGCCTATGACCGGCACATGAAAAAGACGGGCGGCATGACGTTCACCATCGTGCGCCTGTTCTGAGCCTATGTTCGGCTACATTCGCCCCGCCGACCACCGGCTCTCGCCGGAGGAATACGAGCGGTTTCGCGCCGCGTACTGCGGCCTTTGCCATACGCTCGGCAAACGCTACGGTTTTTCCGCGCGCTTCCTGCTGAATTTTGATTTTACGCTGCTTGCCATCCTGCTCTCGGAGAGCGAAACGCCGAAATGCAGCGATTGCCGCTGCGTCGCGCACCCCTGCAAGGCGCACGGCACGATGGAGGAGACGGACGCGCTCGACCTTGCCGCCGACCGCAGCATGATCCTCTTTTGGTGGCAGCTGCAGGATCACATCGCCGATCACGGATTTTTCGGTGGCATCAAATACCGTTTGCTGTCCCTGCCGTACCGCCGCACCTACCGCAGGGCGCGAGAATATGCGCCGGACTTCGATGCGCAGGTGCAGCGACATCTATCCGACCTTGCCGAAAAGGAGCGCGCTCTCTGCGCGTCGATCGACGAGGCGGCGGAGCCCTTCGCCGCGCTGATGGCGGACATCGCCGACTGCGTGGAGGATGCGACAAAGCGCCGCATCCTGCGCCAGCTTTTCTATCACCTCGGGCGCTGGATCTACCTCGTGGACGCCTCGGACGATTACGAAAAGGACGCCAAAGAGGGCTGCTACAATCCGCTGCGCTACCGCTACGGTATCACGGGGGACAAGCTTCCGGACGAGGTGAAAGCGCAGCTCGGCGCGACGCTTGACCAGTCCATCCGACAGATGGCGGGCGCTTACGCGCTTTGGGACTACGGCGCGTGGACGCCGGTTCTGGACAGCATTTTTTACGAGAGCTGCTACGGCATCGGGAATGCCGTTTTTGAGGGTACTTACCATAAACCGCAGCGCAAGGACCGTCTGAAAACAAAGAAAACAGAGGAAACCGTATGAACGATCCCTACAAGATTTTGAATATCCCGCCCAACGCCACGGATGAGGAAGTCAAAAAGGCGTATCGTGAGCTTGCCCGCAAGTACCATCCGGACAACTATCACGATAATCCGCTTGCCGATCTTGCGCAGGAGAAGATGAAGGAGATCAACGAGGCGTACGAGCTGATCCAAAAGCAGCGCAAGGTCTCTTCCACCAGCTATTCGAGCAGCGGCAGCTACTCCGGCAGTTACTCCGGCAGCTATTCTTCTGCCGGCAGTAATCCCACGATGCAGCAGGTGCGCCTTGCCATCAACCGCGGTGACTTGGGCACGGCAGAGCGGCTGCTTGGCGCGGCGTCGGAGCATACGGCGGAGTGGAACTTCCTCATGGGTGTCGTTGCGTCCCGCCGCGGCTGGCTGGATGAGGCAAAGCGCTATTTGGAAACGGCGGTCTCCATGGAGCCGAATAACCCGGAGTACCGCAGCGCACTCAACGCCATGTCCGGCGGCGGATACCGTCCCGCCGGATTCGGCAATTTCAGCACGGCGACGTTTGATTCGACCGGCTGCTGCCGTTACTGTGCGGCAATGGCGTGTATCAATGCGCTTTGCGGCGGCGGGTTCTATTGCCTGCCCTGCTATTTCTAAAGTGAACGGAGGAACATCATCGTGGTCAAAAGCATGACCGGCTACGGAAGAGCCAGAGAAACAAGAGGAAACCGCGATATCACCGTCGAGCTTCGCAGCGTGAACAACCGCTATCACGACTGCACGGTCAAGATGCCGCGCGCTTACATTTTCGCTGAGGACGCGGTCAAAGCACGCGTGCAGAAGGCGATCTCGCGCGGCAAGGTCGATGTATTCGTGAGCATCGACTCTACAGGCGCGGACGAGGCTGTCGTCGCGGTGAACGAGGGCCTTGCCAAGGGCTATTACGATGCGCTGCAAAAGATCAACAGCCTGCTTTCGCTCACGGGCGAGGTGAGCGCCGCCACCGTCGCCAAGTTTCCCGACGTGCTGACGGTCACAAAGGCGGAGGAGGATTTGGAGAGCATCGGCGCGGATATCTGCGCGGTGCTCGATGAGGCGCTCAAGAACTACAACGCCATGCGCGCGACCGAGGGCGAGAAGCTCGCAGACGACATCGGCGGCAGGCTCGATACCATCGAAGCGCTCACGGGAAAGGTCGAGCAGCGCTCGCCCGAAACTGTGCGCGAGTACCGCGAAAAGCTCACGGCGAGAATGCAGGAGGTGCTCCAGTCCACGACGATCGACGAAGCGCGCATCCTCACCGAGGCCGCCATCTACGCCGACAAGATCGCCGTCGACGAGGAGACGGTGCGTCTGCGCTCCCACGTCGCGCAGCTGCGCGATATGCTCAAGTCCAACGATCCCATGGGGCGCAAGATGGACTTCCTCATTCAGGAGGTCAACCGCGAGAGCAACACGATCGGCTCGAAGTGCAACGACCTCGACATCGCGCGCGACGTGGTCGCGCTCAAGGCGGAGGTCGAGAAGATCCGCGAGCAGGTGCAAAACATCGAGTAACGGAGGCGCAAGATGAAACTCATCAACATCGGCTTCGGCAATATGGTCTCCTGCGAGCGGATGCTCGCCGTCGTGGGGCCGGACAGCGCCCCAATTAAGCGTTTAGTGCAGGAATCCCGCGAGCGGGGAATGCTCATTGACGCGACCTACGGGCGCAAGACCGCGTCGGTCTTTATCATGGACAGCGACCACGTTGTCCTCTCCGCCATTCCCGCGGAGAAGATCGCAGCGCGCATGGGCATCGAGGTACTCGGCGTAGACGAAGAGGAATGACTTTCAGAAAGAGAGATTACAATATGACAAGAGGCAAGACATTTATTATCTCGGGGCCGTCCGGCGTCGGCAAGAGCACGGTGCTGCGCGAGCTGTTCAAGGGGCGCGATGACCTGTATTTCTCTATCTCCGCCACCACGCGCGCCCCGCGCGAGGGGGAAAAGAACGGCGTCCACTATCACTTTATCGACGTGGAGCGCTTTCAAAATCTCATCCACGAGGACGCGTTTCTCGAATACGCCGAGTACGTCGGCAATTTCTACGGCACGCCCAAAAAATTTGTCGACGAGGCGATGGACGCCGGCAAGGACGTGATCCTCGACATTGAGCTGCAGGGCGCCATTCAGGTGACGAGCAAGCGTCCGGAGGTCATCCGCATCTTTATCGCGCCGCCATCCTGGAGCGAGCTTGAAAAGCGGCTGACCGGCCGCGGTACCGACTCGCCGGAGAAGATCCGCGAGCGCCTGGTGCGCGCCAAGGTCGAGCTGCAGAACGCCAACACCTACGATTACTTTGTCATCAACGACACGGTCGAACAGGCCGTGCGCGAGATCAATGCCATCATGCTCGCCGAGCACTGCAAGCCCGCCGAGCGGATGGAGATCCTCAATAAATAACAAATTTCGCCGAAAGGCAGAAGGAAGTAATGAATTATGATGCTTTATCCCGCTATGTCCACGCTCAATCAGTATGTGGAAAACCGCTACCTGCTTGTCAATGTCGTCGCCCGCCGCGCCCGTCAGATCGCGGAAAAGGCCGACGTTGAGGGCACGCCGCTTTCCGAAAACCCCGTCACCACCGCCATCAACGAGGTCGCCGACGGCAAGATCAGCACCGCCGACGTTGACACCAGCATCAGTAAGTAAAAGGCACGCACGCAGAGGGGAGGGGGATCGCATGAGTGAAGCAAATCTTGCGCGCATTGCGGTCTCCAACGTACCCTATGCGGCGGACAGGCTCTATACCTACCTCATTCCCGGGGAA
>JAZLIU010000103.1:0-3176 GCA_045617565.1 Oscillospiraceae bacterium | reverse complement strand
GCGAGCGTGAAGTCGATCTTCGATGCCTCCGGCGCGGTGGTGCAGCCCTCGGCCGAGAGCGTCTTTAAGAGGCTGCAAAGGCGGGCGGGGGCGTACTGGATATAGTAGACAGGGTTTTCGCTGTCCTCGCGCACGGCGAGACCGAGGTCGAATTCCATCTGCGTCTCGGGCTTGGCGTTGAAGAAGTAGCGGCAGGCGTCTACGGGGATCTCGTCGAGAAGATCCGAAAGCGAGATCGTCTTGCCGGTGCGCTTGCTCATGCGCACCACCTCGCCGTTGCGCACGAGCTTGACGAGCTGCATGTGTACGATGTCGAGCTTTTCCGTGCCGTTGAGGCCGAGCGCGTCCATCGCACCCTTGAGACGGGCAACGTGACCGTGGTGGTCGGCGCCCCAAATGTTGATGACCTTATCGAAGCCGCGCACGGCGAATTTGTTGTAGTGATACGCGATGTCGCCGGCAAAGTAGGTGTAGAACCCGTTCGCGCGGCGGAGTACGTCGTCCTTGAGGTCGAGCTTGTCGATGTCTTCATCCTTCTTGCCCGTCTTTTTGAGCTGCGCGCGCGTGATGTCGGCGGTGCGCAACCAAAGTGCGCCCTCTTTTTCATACGTCCAGCCGAGCTTTGTCAGCTCGTCCATCGCCTTGGCGACAAGGCCGCCGTTGTGGAGCGTGGACTCAAAGAACCACTCGTCGAACTCGATGCCGTAACGTCTGAGATCGCTCTGCATCTTGGGGATATTGTGCTTGAGACCGAAATCGGCGAGCGTATCGCGGCGCGTCTGCTCGTCAGCGTCGAGCAGAGCATCGCCGTTTGCCGCGCGATACGCCTCGGCAAGCGCGCGGATATCGTCGCCGTGGTAGCCGTCCTCGGGGAATTCGACGGCATCCTCGCCGCGGATCAACTGGATATAGCGCGCCTCGATGCTCTTGGCGAACTTGTCGATCTGATTGCCAAAGTCGTTTACATAAAACTCGCGCCATACCTCCGCACCTGACCAGTCGAGTACCGAAGCGAGCGTATCGCCCAGCACGCCGCCGCGCGCGTTGCCCATGTGCATGGGGCCGGTGGGGTTGGCGGAAACGAACTCGACCATATACTTCTTGCCCGCTAAGCCCTTGCCGCGGCCGAAGTCCTTGCCCTCGCCCTCCACAGCGGCGACCACATCGGCATACCACTTGCTGCCGAGGCGGAAGTTGAGAAAGCCGGGGCCCGCGATCTCGACGGAGGTGAAATACGTCCCGTCGAGCGCCATGCGCTCCGTGAGGAGCTTTGCGACCTCGCGGGGATTTTTGTGTAGCGCCTTGGACGCGGCGAGGCAGTAGGTCGTGGTATAGTCGCCGTTGGCGGTGTCCTTGGGGATCTCGACGGCGGGGACGGTCTCCACGCCCTCCGGCAAAAGTCCCTCAGCCACTGCGGCGGCGTAGGCTTTTTGTGTCAGCTCCGCGATCTGGTCTTTCGCGCTCTGGATCATATTCATACGATTATCCCTCATTCTTCGGTTTTCCGTTCGGTAAAGGCTGCGTCCGTGCAGCACACAATATTCTTTGGTATTATACAACACCCGATATGGAAAAACAAGTATTTTCCGCTCCGACGCACGAAAAAGAACGCCGTGGCTCGCGGCGTCCTTTTGATGCTTTCACACTTAGAAATTGATCTGACCGGGAGAGGCGATGACCTCCTTCGCAGGTGGCTGCTCGGCAGGCTTTTGCTCCTCCTGCTTCTGCTCGGCAGGCTTTTCCTCCTTCGCCGGCTCGGTCTTCTTCACTTCCGGCTTGGTGGTGGAGAGGTACTCCGACTTCATCCAGCCGAACTTGCCGTCCACGCTCACGAACGTCCAATCGCCGTCCTTGGCAGCGGCTTTGACCTGCGTGCCGAGATCGACGAGCTTGATGCGGTCATAATTCGTGCCGGGACCGCCGCGGAGGTTGACACCCTCGGCTGTGTAATAGGTCTTATACTGATCGAACACGGATCTCGGTGCGACCTGCACCTCCTTGTGTCCCGTGAGATCGAGCCAACCGACCTTTACTTCGCTCTTCTCCGGTTCGGTCTCCGGCTCACTCTCCTGTTCCGGCTCCGTCGGGTCTGTCGCCACAATGTCGTCCCCGGGAATGCGGCCGATGTCCGGCGCTTCCCGCTCCGGCTGCTTCTGTTCCTGCTGCTCATACTGCGCGATCTTCATCTCTGCGATGGCGAGCTGCTTGTTGGCGGCTCTGAGCTTAACGCCCATGATGATCGCCAGGATCAGCGACGCAAGCGCGGCGATAAACAGCACCACGAATATCGCAAAAAGCGGATTGCGCTTCGGTTCTCGTCTTTCCGTACGGCGTCCTTCCATTCCAATATCCTCCTATATTTTTTTGTTCGCCTTTATTCTACAAGAAATTGCGGCACAATGCAAGGGTTGTATACCATATACGGACGAAATTCGTCGAAAAAAGTTCCACACGCAAAAAGGAAAGGAGAAATGCAGGCATTTCTCCTTTCTTTTTTGCGTTATGACAGCAGCACCGAATCCGTCTCCTCCTGCACGCCCGCAAGAGCCGCGAAGCGCTCGAGAAGTTCCTTTTTTGTGAGCCTCTTTTTCTCCTCACCCGCAACATCGAGAATGATCCTGCCCTCGTTCATCATAATGAGGCGGTTGCCGTGGCGGATCGCGTCGGTCATATTGTGCGTGATCATCATTGCCGTCAGTCCGTTTTCCTGCACGATGGTGTCCGACAGCTCGAGTACCTTTGCCGCCGTGGCGGGATCGAGCGCCGCCGTATGCTCGTCGAGCAGCAGCAGCTTCGGGCGCTTGAGTGACGCCATCAAAAGCGTCAGCGCCTGACGCTGACCGCCGGAGAGCAGGCCGACTTTCGCGGTCATGCGGTCCTCCAGTCCGAGGCCGAGCATTTTGAGCTTTTCGTGATACACCTCGCGCTCCTGCTTCGTCACGCCCCATTTGAGTCCGCGCTTCTGCCCGCGCCGCGCGGCGAGGGCGAGATTTTCCTCGATCTGCATTGTCGGCGCCGTGCCCATCATGGGGTCCTGGAATACGCGTCCGATCAATGCCGCGCGCTTGTGCTCCGGAAGTCCGGTCACGTCCGTGCCGCCGATGAGAATTCTGCCCTCATCGACGAGGAACGTACCCGCCACGGCGTTGAGCATCGTGGATTTTCCCGCGCCGTTG
>JAZLIU010000102.1:0-2114 GCA_045617565.1 Oscillospiraceae bacterium | reverse complement strand
ATCGACAGCCTGTTCCGCGAATATGGCGCGTACAGGATCCCGACGGCGGAAGAAGAGCGCCGCGCGCGCTGCGGCAATCCGCTCAAGGCGGAGATTGCCGATGGGACATACCGTGTGTACAGTTGCGATGGGACGTTTTTGTCGCTATCGGAAGCGAGAAGCGGCGTCCTCACGGCGAAGAGAAATTTTTTCAGCGCAGAGTAAAGCACGATCAAATTACCGCTGCAACAGCGGCAGCGGTGATAGGCGCAGAATGTGTCGACAATTACCCGATAGATGCAGTAAACGACTGCACGCAACGGCAAGTCTGTACCAACGCCTTTTCTTTCGGGTTGGTAGGGGATAATTTCTTTTCGCGAAAAGAAAGTATCTCTTACGTCTGACGGCAAGCGACGGAGCCGCCGCGGCCGTCTCCTGCGCCCGTGGGCGCGAAACGATCCTTACAAAGGTGGGAAACTGATGAAAGAAACAAAGCGTGTCATCGCCCTCGGCTTTTTCGACGGGGTTCATATCGGCCACGGCGCGCTGCTGAAAAGGACGGGAGAGCGGGCACGGGAACTGGGCTGCGTCAGCGCGGCGTTCACATTTGACCGCGCGCCGAAGGAGTTCGTCACGGGCATCCCCGTGCCGCTGCTCACAACGCCGGAGGAGCGCGGCGAGCTCATTTCCGAGCTGTACGGCATCGACGAGATCATCGTTGCGCCGTTCGACCGCGCGATGATGACGATGCCGTGGCAGGATTTCATCGAAACGCTGCTGCTTGAGCAGTACGGCGCCGTGCATCTCGTGGCGGGACACGACTATCATTTCGGCTTCAAAAATCAGGGCACGCCCGAAATCCTGCGCGACTACTGTGCTGCCCATGGCATCGGCTGCGACATCATCCCCAAGGTCGAGTATCAGGGCACGACCGTGTCCTCCACGCACATCCGCGATCTCATCGAGGCGGGTGAGGTGGAGCGCGCGGCGGAATTTCTGGGGCATTTCCACCGTATGAGCGGCACGGTCGAGCACGGCTGCGGCATCGGAACAAAGCGCCTGTTTCCGACCGCGAACCTCATCCCGCGCGGCGCGGCGATCGTACCTGCGCACGGCGTATATGCAACGAAAGTGACGCTCGAAAGCGGCGAGACTTACCCCGGTGTCACCAACGTCGGCACGCGCCCGACGGTCAGCGACGGCGCTGCGGTGACGGTGGAGACCTACCTCATCGACTTTACGGGCGACCTGTACGGTCAGCGCATCCGCGTCGAATTCTGCCGGAGGCTGCGCGGCGAGGAAAAATTCTCCTCCACGCAGGCTTTACATGGCCAAATCGCGCGCGATATTGAACAGGCGAAAGAAATACTCGGTAAAAGAATACGAACGAAAAAGAACGGCTTTTAAGCCGTTCTTTTTTCTCTCAACATTTCCCGACAGGCTTTTTCCGTATAGACTCCTAAAATGAAGAAAAACGTACTTAGGAGGTGGACGAGCCGTGAAGGGACTTGCGTTTGTCCGCGGGGAGAACGCGTCGGGAGTGCTTGTGGATACGGCGCTCCACTTTGTGGTTGCCGCGATTTTTTCCGGTGCGCGGCTGTTCGGCGGCTACGCGCCGTTTGCCGTGGGCTTCATGGCAGCGGCGGGCAAGGGGCGGCGGGGGATCGCGGCGCTGCTGGGAAGTGCGGCGGGTGCGCTGCTGTTTCTGGACTTCACCCACGCGCTGCGCACGATCGCGGCGGTCGTTCTGGTTTACGTCACCAACAGCGCACTTGTCGGGACGAAGCTTGCCGGAAAGAAGTATTTCCTGCCGCTGCTCTCCGTTGCCATCATGCTGGCGGTGGAGTTTGCATACGTCATCGGCGCGGGCGCATACGAGGCGGCATACTGCCTGGTGAGCTTGCTGCTCGCGGGACTGAGCGCGTACTGCTGCAAGATGGTGCTGCGCGGGGACGAGAGTCCTCTTGCCCTTATGGTCGTAATGCTCGGGGTGCTGATGTCCTTTTCCGCCTACGAGACGCGCGACGGCTTTGCGCCGGGACGCATCGCTTCCCTGCTCGCGGTGCTGCTCATCGCGTTCTCGCGCGAGCGCCTCTCGGCGGTTCCGACGGGATTGTGCGTGGGGTTGGCGGTCG
>JAZLIU010000101.1:0-5027 GCA_045617565.1 Oscillospiraceae bacterium | reverse complement strand
ACTATTGCCGGCCGCAACGGAAAGCGCATCCCCGGCGAAAGAGACCGGGACGAAAAGGATCGCGCGAATATGCTCGGCAAGCTTCTGGAGAGCGGCGAGCCGATCTATATCTACAAAAAGGGCGAAGAGTACCCCCGCGAGGTGCGCCTGGATAAAAAGTCCGGACGCCTCTTGACCAGCCCCAAACGGCTTGACGAGCTAAGACCGGAGGAGCAGATACAAAAGCCCCGCAGACCGAGCCTGATGGATCGCTATTTCGACTTTGTTGCCAAAATGTTCGGGGGACGCTGGGACGCGTGCCGCAAGTGGGATAGCTATAACAACCAGCAGGACGCACTCAAAAACGTGCGGGAGCAAAAGCGCATCGATCGCCGCCGCCGGTTTGACCCCATTCTCAACGGCACGGAAAAGCCGGAGAAGCAGCACGAGCAGAATGCGCCCGAAAAGGCGCCTGAAACGAAAACGGTGCAGCAGAATACGCCGGCGCAGAATGCTCCGGAGGCGGAAAAGCAACTCTCGCCTGAACTGCGGCTTTTGCGCAATCTCGAAAAGGAGAAGCAGCTTCAGGAGCAGCTCAGGCAGCTCCGGGAGGAAAATGTAAAGATAGAGAAAGAAATCACAGACAAGGGCAGCGTAAAGAACGAGAAAACGGAACCGACGCTGCCGAATAACAAGCCCACGTCCCCAATCAAAAAGAATCCTGATGCTGACGCGGAATGGGGCAAGTGGATGGAGGACTTAGACAAAGAGTACGAGGAGCACTCCGAGAAACCGAAGAAGCTCGATGACTCATTTATCGAAATGAGTCCGGAAAAAGAGAAGGAGCTGCAGAATACGGACATCAGTCAGTTCCTCAAGGATAACGCGAAGGATGAGCCGAAGCCGGAGGAAAAGCAGGAAGACCCGGACGAGGTGAAGGATCTGATCAGGAATCTCAAGCTCGGAAGCAAGATGAGAGAGCTGCCTGAAAACGTGGAGGACAACATCCGCAAGCTGTACTCGGATGCGCAGAGGGGCCGTCAGGTGTTGGGTGACGCGCTCGAAGATCTCGGAGACGAACAGATCACCGGCGGCGATGCGGTATCGAGTATCGTTGCCTACGAGGACGTCAAATTCAAAATCAATGCCCTTAGGAATATGGGCGATAAGAAGCTGATGAGCGATCTGAGCGACAAGGACTTTGTGCCGAAGTGGAAGGAGGAAATGCGCACTTCGCCCGAAGTAGCTGATGCTGCGGACAATCTGCACGACAAGGAGTATTTTGAAAAGAATGTCCTCGACCCGGACGGTGCAAAGAAGCTGACAGAGTCGTATGAAGAGCACCATAGAGCGGCCGTGGTGAAGCAAAGTAAGGAAAAGTCTCAGGAGGAGAAGCGGGCGGAGCCGGACGAGGTCGACGGTCTTCTCAACAAGCTCAAAGGCGGAGATGCGAACAAACAGCTCCCCGAAAACGTGGAGAAGAACCTTCGCAAGCTCTATACTGACGCGCAGAAGAGCCGTCAGGTGCTGACTGACGCGCTCAACGATCCCAAAAACGAAAAGCTTGCCGGCGGCAACACCGTCGCCAATATCGTCGCCTACGAGAATATCAAGAACAACATCAACGTCATGGAGGGCGATCAGGAGCTGATCGACAATATCAGCAGCAAGGACTTTGTCCGCAACTGGAAGGGCGCGGCGCGCCTTTCTCCCGACGTGGTCTATGCCTCGGACTATCCGCACGACAAGCAGTTCTTTGAGAAGAATGTGCTCAGCGAAAAGGGGATGCAGAAACTGTCGAACTCGATGGATCGCGGCGTCAACAAGGTGATCTTGCAGCAGGGACTGGTCCAAAACGGTCTTGGCAAGGAACGCGATCTCTTCTGGGGGCCGAGCAACGAAGCCGAAAAGATGGCGATGAGGGACGAAGAGCGCGAGAAAATGGGCCCGCCGCAGGAGGATGAGATCAAGGTCGGCAAGCAGCCCCGCAAGCCAATCGTCAAGCAAGGCAGCAAGGTCAATGAAGTAAAACCGGTGCGCGTGACGCATCATCCGCTGGAGCCGAATCCGCCGACCAATCAGCCCCAACCGGGCGGCCCGGCAATGATGTGATAAAGTGAAACTACTTACAGGAGGAATGATTGTATGCCCGAGAAACTTCCGAAAAATGTTGTGATGAACAACGAGAACGATCAGAAGTACTACGACGCGCTGTGCGAGATCAAGGACTTCGACATCAACGATGTGCGAACGCTGAAAAATCTGGTCACCTTCACGGGGAATGATAGGGTGAAATCGCCGTTCTATGACCCGGATATGGCACGGATGTCCCTGACCGAGCCGAAGCCGGATCAGGACCCCAAAACATGGCAGCCGCCGCACGGGCAGCTGCTCAAAAACAAACTGCCTCAGTACATTGCGGACGATAATCTTTACTTCTACCGCGATGGAGAAAGCGTACCCCGCCATATCGAGTTCACCACTGACCAAAGCGGCAAGGTGACGGCGCGTATCGCCAGACAGAATGTGGAGCAGGCGGAGCCGCAGCGCCCTGAAAAGCCGGGCTTCTGGCACTGGCTGGGCAATAAGATCTTCGGTCTTTACAAGGACGAGTTTGCGGAATACGACCGCAAGCTGAGGAACTATGAGCAGCAGGGCAGGGCAAAGGAGCACTTCACCGCGGACAAGGAGCGCAAGGCGGCAGAAGTCACGGCCGAAAAAGAGCTGGAAGCGGTTCAGGAGCAAGTGCAAAAGAGAGTGCAAAAGAAAGCCGAATACAGCCAGAATCTCAGCAGGGTCTATGGCCCGGAGGCAAAGCCGCTGATAAACAATCCTGAATTGGAGATCAGCGCAGATACCAATTATCATGTACCGAAGGGTTTTACTCCCGAAATGACGGCAAACCTTGTGCGCATCGATCTTGCTTCGGATGAGATCGCCAAGCACAATCATGCCGAGATCGAGGATCCGATGTGCCACAAGACTGTGGGAGTTGTCCACGGTACGGAGGACATTATGATGGCGCGCCCGGGTACGCGCCAGCGTATGGGCAATTCTGTGGAGCTTGCCCGCAGGGACGTGAAAAACGCGCTGGAGCAATACGAAATGAACAGGGATCCCGAGCCGATCGGTAAGATCATCGGGCAGAATATGGGATATTTTGCCAATGAGGCCTCGCAGAGCCATGATGGTCTGGGCTACAAGCTATCACAATCTATGCGCGGCAATGTTGAGATCCTTAACCTGCTTGAGACGCATCCGGACATTTATAAGAGCGCTCTGAAAAACGGCCTGAGCAAGGAGACCGTCCAGACGCTGAAGGCGCAGCGTAATCTCGTCAATATCTATGATAAGAATATTGAGGCGAGGCAGACGCTTCTCTCCGGTCAGGCGCAGCGTGATCCGCAGCTCCTGCGCGAATGTATGGCAGACATTATGATGTATGATATGGTCAGCAAAATGATCTTCAAAAGAGCAAATGATCTGGGCGACCGCAGTGCCGAAAGATATGGCGCGGAAATAGACGAAAATATGAAAAAGGGCATGAGCAGCAAAGAAGCGACGAATATCTATAACATGAAGGGTATGCGCGACATGCTCACCGAAGAGGTGCCGGACTGGTTCAAGAGCATGGGCGATACTGCTGTGGTCGACGTGCTGCGCGGCAAGCTGAAAGGCTCCAAGAACTTTAACGATCTCTGCACATCTATGCAGACGGAGGGCGTTGTTAAAACGCTGAGCAACACGGCAAAAATGAATAAAGTCGCCGGTACGCTGATGACCAGCACCTTCGACCTGCCGGAGAAGAATGCACCCCAGAACGCGCTGGAAAAGGCCAACGTCAAGCAGAATGACAAGGTGCAGACCAACGAACAGAGCGGTCCGCAGGTCGGCGGAAACTGAACCGTAAGCTGAAACCAGAGTAAAACAAAAGATCACGAAGAAGAGGAGCGCGGCACACCGCGCTCCTCTTCTTGTATATTGGGTGCGGTTTTGTGCGCGGTGCACTCGGCAGGCAATTCGAGAGCACAAATAATCCGCTGTTGACAAAGAAAAAGTCAGATGGTATTTTAATAGCAATTAAGATATCGCCAATATTAAATAAGGTATGTTGACGAAAAAACGCGAAAAAGGGGGGAGGCTCATGACCATCGAAACGATCACCGGGCGGCACAATGTGCTGCTCACGCACCTGCGAAAGCTCGCCTCCTCCCGCGCTTACCGCGAGGAAACGGGCGAGTACCTGTGCGACGGCGTGAAGCTTTTAGACGAAGCAATCAAATGGCACGCGCCGATCCGAACCGCGGTCTTTGCCGACGGTGTGGAGATCCCCGCGCTGCCGGACAGCGTGCGTACCGTGCGCGTGAGCGCGGAGCTGATGAAGTCCGTCAGTCCCCTGGAGACGCCGCAGGGCGCACTCTTTACCGTCTCGCTCCCCGCGCGGACACTGCCGCAGACGCTTGAGGGGCGGCACTATCTGGTGCTCGACGGGGTGCAGGACCCCGGCAACGTGGGCACGATCCTGCGCACGGCGGACGCGTTTGAGTGCGACGGCGTGTTTCTTCTGAACGCCTGCGCGGACGCGTACAGTCCCAAGACGAGCCGCGCCACGATGGGCGCGATCTTCCGCCGCGAGGTGTACAGCGCGACGCTCGATGAGCTGACGGCGCTGCTGCAAAGAAGCGGCATCCCGCTTTACGGTACGGCGCTGCGCGACGATACCGTGCCGCTCGGCACCGTCGATCTCGAATGCGTAGCGGTGGCGATCGGCAGCGAGGGCAGGGGACTTTCACAGGAAATTCTTGCTGCCTGTGAAAAGACAGTGAAGATCCCCATGAGCGTGCGCTGCGAGTCGCTCAACGCGGCGGTCGCGGCAAGCGTGGTGCTGTGGGAGATGTACCAAGGTTGATAGAGATGAGCAAAACACGAGTTAAAAAATAGAGAGTTGGGCGGCGCAGGAAAAACGCAACAGGTCTGGCAGCAAAGCAGGCATCACAAACAGACGCAGCCTTGCGGTTGCGTCGGAATTTGCAGGAATTGTGAAGTTA
>JAZLIU010000100.1:0-5947 GCA_045617565.1 Oscillospiraceae bacterium | reverse complement strand
AACAACATGGCAAAAGAGCTGAATATCAAGGAGTAGGGGTATGAGTATCTTTTCTAAAATCAGAAAGGCGTGGTATGACACCATCGTCTGGGAAGTCATTGACGAGGACTTTTACGACGAGCTGGAGGATAGCCTCATTATGGCTGACCTCGGCGCATCTGTCGCCGCCGACGCGATCGAAAAACTGCGCGAGGCGGTGCACCTCGGCAAGATCCAGAGCGGCGAGGAGGTCAAGCAGGCGCTGCGTGACATTCTCGCGGAAAAGCTGAACGTGGGTGACACCGCGCTTGACCTGTCCACCAAGCCCAGCGTCGTGCTCATCATCGGCGTCAACGGCGTGGGCAAGACGACGTCCATCGGCAAGATGGCGAACCGCTTCAAAAAGGACGGCAAGCGCGTGCTGCTGTGCGCGGCGGATACGTTCCGCGCCGCGGCTGCCGATCAGCTTGAGATCTGGGCGAATCGAGCCGACTGCGAGATCGTGCGCTCGAGGGAGGGCGCGGATCCCGGCGCGGTGCTGTTCGACTCGCTTGCCGCTGCCAAGGCGCGCGGCGTGGACGTGGTGCTGTGCGACACGGCGGGACGTCTCCACAATAAGGCAAATCTTATGAACGAGCTTTCTAAGCTCCGCAAGATCATTGACCGCGAAACGCCGGACGCCGCCAAGGAGACGCTTTTAGTCCTCGACGCGACGACGGGGCAGAACGGGCTCCAACAGGCGAAGGTTTTCAAGGAGACCGCAGGCCTCACCGGCATCATCCTCACCAAGCTCGACGGCACGGCGAAGGGCGGCATCTGCGTCGCCATCGCGCAGGAGTTGGGCGTGCCCGTCAAGTTCGTGGGACTCGGCGAGGGCATCGACGATCTTCAGCCGTTCGACGCGCAGGAATATGTCAGCGCACTCATCTGAGCGGCGCAGGGGAGGAATGAACGATGAAATTCGTACTGGCAACGCAAAATAAAAATAAACTCAAGGAGCTCACCGCCATCCTGTCCGACCTCGGCGTGGAGATCGTCTCAGAGGCCGAGCTCGGCGTGAAGATCGAGGTCGAGGAAACCGGCGAGACCTTTGCGGAAAACTCGCTTTTGAAGGCAAAAGCCGTCATGGAGGCGACGGGGCTGCCCGCCATCGCGGATGACTCGGGTCTGTGCGTCAAAGCACTCAACGGCGGCCCGGGCGTATACAGCGCGCGCTTCGGCGGCGAAGGACTGGACGACAAGGGGCGCTACACGCTGCTTCTTCAGATGATGCAGGGGCAGGGCGACCGCAGCGCCTACTTCCACACGACCATCACCTGCGCGTTCCCGAACGGCGACGTGCTGCAAGCTGACGGTGAGTGCCACGGCACCATCGCCTACACCCCGATGGGTGACGATGGATTTGGCTATAACCCTGTATTTTTTGTGCCTGACAAGCGAAAGACCTTTGCACAGATGACGCTTTCCGAGCGCTCTGCGATCTCGCACCGCGGCAACGCGCTGCGCGCGTTCAAGGCGCAGCTTGCGGACTATCTGAACAATAAACAGTAAAGAGGAACACTATGGAACTGACCGGTAAACAGCGCGCGTATCTGCGCGGACTTGCCAACCCGCTCGAGCCGATCGTCATTATCGGCAAGGACGGCATCGGCGACAATCTCATCAAGCAGGCGAACGACGCGCTCGAAGCGCGTGAACTCATCAAATGCCGCGTGCTGGAAAACAGCATGCTCACCGCGCGCGAGGCGTGCGACGAACTGTCTGTGCTTACGCGCAGCGAGCAGGTGCAGGTGATCGGCACGAAGTTCGTGCTCTACCGTCCCACGCATAAGAAGGACAAAAAGGACAAGATCGTTCTGCCCAAGGCAGCGAAAAAAGCAGAGTAAAGGAGGGGTAACCCTGTGAGCAAGATCGCTTTCATCGGTGCCGGCAACATGGGCGGCGCTATCGCGCGCAGCGTGTGCCGCGTGACCGATCCGAAAACCGTGTGGGTGCGCAACAGAAGAGACGAAACCACCGCCGCTATCGCCGCCGCGTGCGGCGGCAATGCTGCGAAAGACGACGCGGACTGCGCCAAGGATGCGGATTTCGTGTTCCTCGGCGTCAAGCCCTACGCCGTGCGCGACGTGCTGCGTGCCATCGCGCCCGTGCTGAAGAGCCAGCAAGTCATCGTTTCGATGGCGGCGGGCGTGGAGAGCGCGGCACTGCGCGACATCGTGCCGCACAATCCCATCGTGCGCATTTTGCCGAACACGCCCTGCGCCATCGGCAAGGGGCTGGTGCTGATCGTACCCTGCGGCGACGTGGAACAGTCGACAATCAACGCGCTTGCCGAGCTGCTCGCGCCCTGCGGACGCATCGGCTTTACCGACGAAGCGCACGCCGACGCGGGCATGGTCATCGGCGGCTGCACGCCGGCGTTTACGTATCAGTTTATCGAGGCGCTTGCCGACGGCGGCGTGCTCGCGGGACTGCCGCGCGCTGACGCGATGTCGTGGGCGGCGCAGGCGGTCGCGGGCAGTGCGGAGCTGGTGCTGCAAAGCGGCAAGCACCCGGGGCAGCTCAAGGACGAGGTCTGCTCGCCAGGCGGCTCGACGATCGAGGGTGTGAAAGCGCTTGAGGCGCGCGCGTTCCGCGCGGGCGTGATCGAGGCTGTGGAAGCGGCGTATGAGAAGAACAAAAAGCTTGGGAAATAAAGAAATCGAGGCTTACATTGAAAATCGGCATCTATGGCGGGAGCTTCAACCCGCCGCATCTGGGGCATCTGACCGCGGCGATCGACGCGGCGGTATCCCTGAAACTGGACAAGCTGCTGCTCATTCCGGCGGGCATCCCGCCGCATAAGCAGCTCGCGGAGGAAACGCCTGCGGAGGCGCACCGTCTCGCGATGACGCGTTTGATGGGCGAACAGGTCGCGCTTGAGACAAAGATTGCGGTCGAGGTCTCCGACATGGAGATGCGCCGCGCGGGGAAGAGCTACACCGCCGACACCGTGCGCGAGCTGCATAAGCACTACCCGGACGATGAACTGTGGCTCTTCATGGGGACGGATATGTTCCTGACGTTTCAAAACTGGTACAAGCCGGAGAAGATCGTCAAATACGCCGGCATCTGCGCTTTCGGACGGACGGAAAAGGACACGGAAGAACTCTTTGCCGTACAGCGGGAATACCTTGTCAAGCGGTTTCCTGATGCCCGTATCGTCACGATGGTTCTGCCCGACGTGGTGGAGGTCTCGTCCACCGAGCTGCGCGCGGCGATCCCCACGGGGCAGGGCGGACGCTATCTTGCGCCCGCGGTGCTCGGCTACATTCTGCGCGAGCATCTGTACGGAACAAATCTCGATTTGAAGCGTCTATCCATACAGGAGCTGCGTCCCGTTGCGCTGAGCTACCTCAAAGCCAAACGCATTCCCCACGTGCTCGGCACGGAGGAGACGGCGGTGAAGCTGGCGGAGAAGTACGGCGCGGATGTGGAAAAGGCGCGTATCGCAGCGCTCTTGCACGACTGCACGAAGCGCCTTTCGATGGACGAGCAGCTTGCATTGTGCAAAACCTACGGTATCGCGCTCGACGAGCTGGAGCAAAAGGCACTCAAGCTGCTTCACGCCAAGACCGGCGCGGCGCTCGCGCGCGACGTGTTCGGCGTGGACGATGAGATTTACAACGCCATTTTGTGGCACACGACGGGCAAACCCGCCATGACGCTTTTGGAAAAGATCATCTACCTTGCCGACTACATCGAGCCCACGCGCGATTTCCCCGGTCTTGCGGAGCTGCGTGAGGCTGTCTGGCGCGATCTGGACGAGGGGCTTTTGCTGGGCCTTTCCATGACGGTGGAGGAAATGAAAGCGATGGGGAACCCTATTCATCACAATACGCTTTCGGCGCGCGATTACCTGATCGAGCATAGAGGTTGAGAGAATAAACAATGAGCAATACGCATGACCCTTTTGAAAATCTGAATAGGAAATACGCCGAACTGCAGCGCTTCTACAATGACAACTGTGATGAGGCGTGGGATCAGATCCGCCATCCCGTGCGGCGAAGACAAGGCGAACGCGCCCAAACGGGAAGCGGTCGCACCGCGCCCAAACGGAGCAATCGGAAGGGCGGAACAGGCAAACGCACGGCACTGATTGTCGGCGCGGTACTGGCGGTCGTACTGATTGCGGTGCTGTGCATTCGCGGTCTGTTCGTCAAGCCGGAGCTGCCGAATAAAGACAGGGAGACAGGAAAAATAGGCGAGAGAGAAGAACTCATCGACTATGGCGACGGCATTCAGCCCGTGGTCGGCGGCGTGCGCAAGAGCGAGGACTATTACACCGTGCTCGTGCTCGGCCGCGATACGGGTGGCGGCGGCAACACGGATACGATGCTTTTGGCGAGCTATGACGTGACCAATCAGAAAGCGACGGTCATGTCTATCCCGCGCGACACGATGGTCAACGTCAACTGGGACGTGAAGAAGATCAACTCCGTCTACAATATGTACGGACAGGGCGACAAGGGCATCGCCGCGCTCTATAAGGAGGTCTCGCAGCTCGTCGGCTTCGAGCCGGACTATCAGGTCATCGTTGAGTGGGAGGCCGTGGGCAAGCTGGTGGACACCATTGGCGGTGTGAATTTCGACGTGCCGTACGATATGAGCTATCACGATCCCTATCAGGATCTTGTCATTGAGCAGAGCAAGGGTTACCGCCTGCTGGACGGTGACGATGCCATGCAGGTGATCCGCTGGCGCAAGAACGACGGCGGCAACGGCATCGGCGACAGCGGCCGTATGCAGATCCAGCAGGACTTTCTCAAGGCAGTCATCAAGGAAATGATGAAGCCGAAAAACGTGTTGAACATCGGTAAAATTTCAAAAGTGTTTCAGGAAAACGTGGAGACCGACTTGAGTTTTCAAAATATTCTCTGGTTTGGGCAGCAGGCGTTCTCCGGCGGTCTTTCCGTGGAAGATGTGACCTTCCTCACGATGCCGTGGGATGGCGTGGCAGCCTACAGCCGCTCGCTGAGTAAAGAGCTCGGTTACGACTTCTATCTTGACTATGTTGTGCCCATTCCGGGCAAGCTGCTGGACATCGTCAACGAGCAGCTCAGTCCGTTCCAAAAGACCTTTACCCTGCGCGACCTTGACATCATGTCCGTCAATTCCGACGGCTCGGTCTCTTCCTCTACGGGCTATGTGGAGGACAGCAAGGCGGCAGTTCCGCCGACGCTGATCGGGAAGGAGCCGAGCGGAGACGAGGTGCCGTTGGATGAGGACGGCAATCCGATTAACGTTGACGAGAACGGCGATGCGATTCT
The DNA here is from genome assembly GCA_045617565.1 of Oscillospiraceae bacterium. Lineage (GTDB taxonomy): Bacteria > Bacillota > Clostridia > Oscillospirales > Oscillospiraceae > Hominicoprocola. The sequence goes on along the minus strand of JAZLIU010000100.1, from coordinate 659 downwards.
TGATCCCGAGGGAATGACGCCCGATGACCCGAACGGGGAGGAGCTGACGCAGGGCGATACGCCTGAAACGCCGGAAGCGAGCGGGAACGAGGGGACGCCCGACGTACCCAAAGAGCCTACTGCGCCGCCCGCCGACGAGCCTGCCGACACAGAAGCAGGCAACGGTGGGGAAGAGATCCCCGACTGGCTGAAAGAATTCTGAATCCAATACTGATTTTGAAGGAGAATACAATTATGCTGAATGCAAAAGAGCTTGCAATCACCGCTGCCAAGGCGCTCGACGCCAAGAAGGGCAAGGAGATCAAGGTCATCAAGATCGACCAGATCACCACGCTTGCGGAGTACTTCGTCATTTGCACCGGTACGTCCAACACGCAGATCAACGCCCTGTGTGACAATGTGGAAAAGGAACTGAGCACGCTGGGCGAAGAGCCGATCCATCGCGAGGGCTACCGCGGCGGCACGTGGGTGGCGCTGGACTATGCCTGCGTCGTCGTCCACGTGTTTAACGACGAGGCGCGCAAGTTCTACTCTCTTGAGCATATGTGGGCAGACGGCGAGGAGCTCGACCTTGCCAAGATCCTGCCGCAGGAATAAAACGAAAGAAAGACGCATCGCACAGAGGTGGGGGGGGTTGCAGAGCGTTTGGATGTGCGGAA
>JAZLIU010000099.1:0-2638 GCA_045617565.1 Oscillospiraceae bacterium | reverse complement strand
TGGGGCTGTCCGACCGCTGCAAAAAGCCGCTTCCGCGTGCGCAGGCGCTCGTTCGCACGATCATGCACGAATGTGACGTGCGGCAGTTCGACGGCGTGTTCGCGGATTTTGACCTCTCGCCGCTGCCCGACCGTGCAGCGTTTCTCGATCAGCTCGGCGCGGTGCTGTCGCAGCGCGGCAAACAGCTCTATGCTCCCCTTTCCGTGCCGTCCGGCTGCGTGCTGGTGAGCACAGCGATCTCCGGCGGCTCGCTGCGCGAGATGCTATGCGACGCGCGCACCCGCTATGGTGCGGAGCGCACCGCGCTCGACGTGCAGCGGCTCATCATGGACTTCCCGCTCCCGTGCATGAGCGGTCAGGGACGCCCCATGACGTTAGACGAACTGCACTCCTTTCAGAAGCGGCGGGACATCTCCGTTTTTTACTCCCGCGAGCTGGGCGCGCACTACTTCACCCACCGGCTGGACGGCGAGACGCATTTCGTCCTCTTCGACGACGCGCAGTCGCTTCGGGCCAAGCTCTCGTTGGGTACACAGCTCGGTTTTACCGCAGCGTTTCTGATGTACCCCGAAGTGCGCGACCTCCTGCCGGAAGTGCTCAAATAGTCGCCGACACCGCGGCGCGGTAAAACGCGATCAGCGCGGCGGAGAGCAGAATGCTGCCGAGAATGTCCGTGAGCCAATGCACGCCGGAGACGAGCCGCGCAAGCACCATAAGCATCGTGAACGCGCCGAGCAGCCATAGCGCAAACGCCCGCGTAGCCCCGCGTGGCATGCGTGAGCGAAGCTGCATTATGGCGGTCACATGAACGCACAAAACCAGCACCGTTGTCGACGAGGGATAGGACGCTTCGAGGATAGTTTCAATCAGCACGGGGCGGTAATTGACCACATAGACGTTAAAAAGCAGATACATAGCAATCACGGTGAGATAAAACCCGCCGAGGATGAGGATGCTGGCATCCACCCTCCACAAAGACCGTCGCCGGATGAGCTGAAGTAAGCCCATCACACCGAAGAAAAAAGCGATGCCGATAGAGACAAGCTCGAGCCAGTCGGTGAGGTAGTAGAGCGTCCAATGTACGCCTGTGAGCGCATGGAACCATCCATTCACAGCGGCAAAGCCGACGAGAGAGCCGTTCGGCCCGATCGGTCGGACATCGATGCACTGCACCAGCACGGTAAAAATGAGGAATGCGGCGAGCAGGAGTCCTGCCGCCGCAAAGCTTTTGAGGGTAAGTTTTTTCATCTCTGTTCTCCTTTGTTTTCGGTATTGCCCCGCAGGGCTGAAACTACCGTAACAAAGGAGCCGAGTACCAGCAAGAGACGCGCCGTTTCATGGCTGATACGCTTCGTATCAGCGGCGCCTTAAGCACAAAAAGCCCTTGAGCGCCAAGATCCACAGCGCGAACAGCGCAACATAAGGCTGTCGGTTGAGCGCGGCAAAGGACGTGATGAGCAACGACAGTCCCACCGATACACCCGCAAGTATGCGGTGCAGAATATCTTTTTCGCTGCCCTGCATCAGGATTTCCGCAACACCGAGCAAAGCAACCAACACAAATAGGACAAGATACACCGTGCGCATCCACGACGTGAGTGCAAGAACACTGATCGCTCTGCCCGCGCCGTCGCCGAAGAGCGGCAGCACAAAAAAGAGCAGGTGCATCACGTCGAGCAAGCCGAAGAGTGAACGGCTCAGGCGCTGCGTTTTCACCCGCGTCTCATTCTGCGCGGCGGTGAGCAGCTCTTCACCTGAGAGCAGCTCATCCACCGTCACGCCGAATAACGTGGCGATCGCTTTGAGCGAGTCGATGTTCGGCAGTCCCCGTCCCGACTCCCATTTCGACACCGCGGCGCGGGAAACGTAGAGGGACGCTGCAAGCTCCTCCTGTGTCATATTCTTCGATTTTCGCAGCTGTGTCAGCTTTTCGGAAAACTCCATTTGTGACCTCACTTTTAGAAAACGATGCAGAAAATACTGCTTTTCGCCCCCACTATAGCATTTCCCGGCGGCGCGGTCAACTCGGCAAAATCGCACTTGACAACAGCGCGCAAAAATCTTACAATATTTGCGTTGTTAAAATGACGAAGAAGGGGCATAAAGCAGAAGCATTTCTTCTCAAGAGAGCCGGCGGGCGGTGCGAGCCGGTGAAGGAAGCCTGTGATCTCACCCCGGAGTCGTCCGCCTGATAAGGGCGGAACGTTAGCCCGCGTTAAGGGCGCTTGAGGACGGGAGTTTTCCCGTTGAATCAGGGTGGTACCGCGTATTTTACGCCCCTGACCGCATTGCGGTCAGGGGTTTTTTATTGCTTTCGCAATAGAAAAACGAAAATGCCATTTCGCTCGCCGCTTACACGGCAACCGCGAAATATGGCGGACAGCGTTCCGCTGTCAATTTTTGCAATTAACTATTTTCACATAAAGGAGAAAATCATGAAGTACGATTTTGCGGCCATTGAAAAGAAGTGGCAGGAAAACTGGGAGAAAACCAAGCCCTATGCCGCCGTCACGGGCGCCGACAAGCCGAAGTTCTACGGCCTCATCGAGTTCCCGTATCCCTCCGGCGCCGGCCTGCACGTCGGCCATCCGCGCCCGTTCACGGCGATGGACGTCATCTGCCGCAAGAAGCGCATGCA
>JAZLIU010000098.1:0-5578 GCA_045617565.1 Oscillospiraceae bacterium | reverse complement strand
CTACACTCACCTCACATCTGTGTGCGCGACTTAAAAACGCCAGAAAATCCCCGTCCGTCACTCCGCGATCTCCATGCGCTTGCGCGCCACGACTGTCACTTTTTCCGCGACCGGCTCGCCGAGCTTGCCCGCCTCCTCAATGCTGCTCCAGCGGCACTGGGAGTAGATGATGCGCTTGCCGGGCTTGCAGATCACGAGGGAAAAATCAGCAAGACCGTAGAAGTTGATGCCGTCGCTGATGGCCTCGTCGGTCGCATACAGGCGGCTGAGCTCCAGCGTATATTTGCTCGCACCCGCGATGGTCGCCACCGGCTCGCTTTCGCCGAAGGCCTCGATCTCGCGGCTCGTGCGCGTCGCCTTGGTCGTGTAGCTCTGCACGACCGCGACCTTTTTGCCGTTGACTTCCAGATAGATGTCGCTGCTCATCGGAAACATATTTGCCATGGTTTCTCCTCCTTACACCGTGATGTGCGCCGTCAGATACACGCGGTTGAGCCCGTGCGCCACCGTGAAGCCGAACTCCACCAGACACACCGTCGGATCGCTCGCCATCGCCGTCACGAACACGTCGCCGTAGGAGTCGATCATCTCGCGCGAGAGCTTGTCCTCCAGCTCCAGTACCACCTGCGAGCGGATCGCGCCGCGCGTCTGCGCGGTATTCTTGCTGCGCGCAAAGCGTGCGCGGATCGCGTTTCTAATCGACGGGATCACGTCATCGACGATCAAAATGGTCGTCAGTTCCCGCCACGTCGTGTCGGCAGCACCGCCGGAGGTGGTTTTTGTTGTGATGCCGCGGATGGGCGAGCAGACACCGCCCACACACTCCAGCGCCGTCACGCCGCCGCGCACGAGACTGTCCACCGCATTATCGTCCAGCCGCGCGGATACGCTCTTGATACCCGCAAGCGCCGCGCCGTTGATCGGCACGGACACGTCGCCGCTTCCGGCGATCACACCCGCCACCGCAGCGGCGGCAAACACCGCGCTCACTTCCGTACCGTCGTCGAGCGTCACGTCTGGGCCCACGAGCACCACGCGCTCGCTGTTGATCTCCTCCGCGTGGTCGATCATCTCCGCCGCGCTCTCGCCGCTGCCGCCTACGACGGCAATACGCTCCCTGCGCAGCTCCGACGCCTCCGCGACCACCTCGCGCAGGGTTTCATGGACTTCTTCGTCCGCGCTGTCGCACACAACGATTTCCACGTCCTCTTCCTCACCGAGCAGCGCGAACGCGCTCTCGTAGTCAGCCTCGTTGTCCTCCACGGCGACCGCCACGGCCTTGACCGCGCCCGCGCCGTTGGCGAACAGCAGCTTCAAAATCGCCGCCATGCCGTGCGTGCCCGCCGCGTCCTCGCCGAACGCTTCGACGCCCTCGGCATAGGAGTGCAGCAGCACGACCTCATCCGCGTCGCCCTCCGCCGCGATCGCCGCGACGCCAACGGTCTTTCCCGTATGCTCTCCGCTCAGGATGCTCGACGCATCATAAGAAGAGTACACGCCCGGGCGTTCATGTATCGTACTATTCATGTGCCCTTACCACACCTTTCAAAATAAAATCGGTGAATACCGCCGTTTCCTCCTCGGTCTCGGCGACAAAATACGCCTCATACGCCGCCTGCGCGGATAGGTGAAACATTCCGTATGTCTTTTCCCACGCAAGCTCTTTCACGCGCAGTCCGCTCGGAAGCGCCGACATCATCACCTGCGTGATCTCCTCCGCCGCCTCCTCGCAGCCCTCCGCGCCGAGTGTTCTCGGCGCATACACGTCGAGCGACAGCGAAAGCGTCAGCTTCTTTCCGTATACCTCCAGCATCGCGTCCTGTACCGCGTCGTACTTCTCGCCGAGGTACTCCATCGCGCCGGACTCCGTCACCTTCATCTCGCGCAGTCCCACCGCCGTCACGGCGGTCGTATATTTCTTGAGCTGCTCTTCGCTGTACGCGCTCATCGCGGTCAGTCCCGCGTTCTCCAGCGCGTCCACGATCGCCGCTTTCACCTGTTGCAATGCCGTCATGCCGACTCCTCCTCGCCGTGCAGCGTTGCCCAGTAGTAGGCAACCTCATCGCCGACGTACACCGCCGCGGCGCTGCGCACCACATAGTCCTGTGTACCAAAGCTCACACGGTCGCCCATCTCCACGCACACCTCGCGCGGCCCGAGGTAGCGCCACACGCGCTCCTCTACCGCGCCGAGCGGCGCAACGGAAAACGGCTCATCCTTGCTCTCTTTTCTCAGCGGTTGAATAATCGCCCGCGTCTGCGTGTCCGTCCCCGCGTGATGCACGCTCACGGCGCTTCCGTAGCGCTGAAATACCGCGCTTAGCATCTCCGTCATCCGCGCACCTCGCGGAAGCAGAAACCGCTGTCTTTCACATACGGAGCCATCAGCTCCCACGCCTGCTTGCGCAGACGTTCATACTGCTGCGTGCATTCTGCGCCGCTGCGTCTGGTCACACTCAGATCGCCGGCATGCAGGGAGGATACATCCTCCCCGCTGCTGCGTGCCGACGAAAGCGCGGCGGTGGCCAGCCATGCTGCCGCACAGGTAAATGCACCTGCGCAATCCTCTTTGGAGATGCCCTCGCGGAGCTTTCCGGCAAGCTCTTGGCACGCTGCCGCGCAGAGCTTGTCCAGTACCCCCGCCTCCTCCGCCGTCGCGTGGGACAGCTCGGAGGCGATGGATGTGATCTCCTCGAACATCGTCGTTTTGTTTCTCATTCCGCACCTCCTGAAATGTGCTCTCAGGACAGTTCGAGAACCTTGGAAGCCTCCTGATAGGGCTTGGCAAAGCCTGCGATGCTGGTGATGGCAGCGCGTTCGAGCTGACGGTCGATGAGCTTGTCGTACTCGACCATGACCTCACTGCCGCAGATATGCTCGAGCGCATAGTTCTTGTCGAGACCGATCATCGTACCCTCCGGCATCGCAGAGGTGCGCAGCAGCTTGGCGCCCATCGGGGTAGAAAGCGTGCCGGTACCCTGGAAGTTGAGGCCGGTGAGCGGATTCTGGAACTCGCTGAGCTTGAGCATGGCGAGCATCATGTCGTTGGGCACGAGAATGGTGTTCATCGTGTAGGGATCGAACTGTGCCCAGAAGTCGAGCAGCGCGTCGTAGGACAGCGTGCCGGAAGTACCGCCGATGGGACTGGTGCCGACGGTGAAGCTGTCGGCGGCGTTGCTGTTGCCATCGCCGTTGATGAGTACGTCGATGGCGTCCTTGAGATGCATATGCGCGATGTACGCGCCGATCTGGCGCAGCGTGACGGAGAACAGGTCGAGTCTCTGGAAGCGGATGGCCTCATAGGAAGCCACCAGCATACGGCCGCGCTTGTGGAGCTTGACGAGATTTTCCTGCGTACGGATGGAAGTGGTCGGGATGACCGCACCCTCCGCAACGAGCTTGAGCTCCTTGTCATCATCCGTGGGAACGGAGGCGATGGAGCGGTAGTCCATGCCGTCGAAATTGGTCACCGTTGCGGTGATGTCGGGCAGGAGGTTGCTCTCCATGCCCTGACGCACGACGCGGGAGACGAATTCGGGAAACAGCACGGAGGATTCCGTGGTGTGGAAGAACTTCTCCACCATGTCGCTGCCCGCGCCCTTGACGTGGATGTCAAAGCGCTTGAGCTGACGCTGGAATGCGTCAAGATTTTCGTAGGCGGTACCCTTGTAGTTTTCGCTGGGGTCGAGGGACTCGAGCACCTTGGTGAAGCTCTTGCCGCTTCTGCCGTACATACCCTTTTCCAGCTTCACGTTTTCAAACTGATAAGCCATTGTTTTTTCCTCCTTAAAGCTTGATGACTGCGGTCTTTGCGTCGGTATCGACGGAGATGACGAGGTAGTTCATGCCCGCGTCGTCGTCACCCGCGACCGCAACGCCGCCGTCGCCGTCCGCGACCAGCTCGTTGTAGCCGATCTCGGGCTCGTCGTCACCGCTGTAGCTGACCGTAGCAAGACCTGCAAGCTGCACACTGCACGCCTTGCCGTCATGTGCAACGCTCCTGACCACACCGCAGAAGATGTCGCCTGCGTCGCACGCGTCCACCTCACCGTTGTCCGTAACGGCAACCACGCTGCCCTCCGTGAGATCGTCGCAGCAGAAAGTTGCGCACCATTCGCCGATGCCCTGATAAGAAATGTTCATTACTTTCCTCCTAATTTAGTTAGAGTCTTATTCAAAAAGCTCCCTGCTTTTTTGAATTGATGTTACACGCGGAAGTCGCTTTCGTCCTCCGACTTACGCGCTTCGCCACCGTAGCAAAGCTGCGTGCCGAGCATCTTCGCGCTCTTTTCGCCGTACACGCGCCTGAGCTCTTTGAGTTCCTCCTCGCCGAGCTTTTCCGTCATCTTCTCCACAGTCTCGCCGTCGAAGCTCTTCTCCGCCGTCAGCATCAATCGGCAGACTTCCTTTCTCAGCTCGCCGAGGTACGTTCTGCCCAGCTCCGCCTGCTTTTCCAGCGTCTCCAGCTCGCGCGCATTGGCGCGGCTGCCGCGCTGTCTGACCAGCGCCTTGAGCGAGCCGGCCTCCTCCTGACCGTAGCGCTTCATCACGCCCGCCTTCGGCTGCGCCGGCACGGCGACAAAGCTCCACTCGTAAGCGTCCGATGCGTCCTTCAGCTCGGCATAGCACAGCTTCCCGTCGTAGACCTTGCCCTTTTCGTGTCCGCAAAGGCCGATCTCCTTGCCGCACACGGAGCACACGCTTTCTCTCACGCTGCACCCGACGCTGACCTCTTTTTTGATGCCGCCCTCGATCTCGGCGATCAGCTCCTCATTCTTCTCCGTGCGCAGCATATAGGCATAACCTTTCAGATAGCAGTAACCGTCGCCCGCCTTCGTGCGCTCCTTCGTCTCCACGAGCTCCGTGCGATAGATGCGCGCCGTCTGCTCCTTGGCCGACCACTCGTGGTCGAAGATGCCGCACTTGCCCACGAACAGCTCCGCAAGCTGCGTGAGCGTTTGCCGCGTAAAGCGTTCGCAGTCGCGGTCGATCTCGTTGTCGCACAGCTTCACTGCGAAGGTGTAGACCTCGTCCGCGCTCAGAGCGCGCTTGGCAAACGCATTGATCCGCGTCAGCTCCTCCGCCGTCACCATGCTGCTTTTGATGCTTCTCAGGTCTTTTTTCGTCTCCATCCCTTACTCCTCCTCTTCGGCGATCTTGCCGAATTCCTGCAGATCGTTCTCGATGCGCTGTTTTCTCGCCTGCTCGCGGTAGAGCGCGGCACGCGCCTCCTCCACCTCGTCCTGCAAATTGATGTCGTCCCATACGACGGAAAAATCGCAGCTGTAGCCGTGCATTCTCAGCCACAATCGGCTCACGCGCTCCACCACCGGTGTCAGCGTGCGGCGCAGCGCGGTCAGCTCGGTCGTGAGCATATCGGCCTGCTGCGAGCTCATGCGCTCCGTGGACGACCATGAAAGCCCCAGCATGAACGGCGGCAGCCCCGTTTTTGCCACCAACTGCTCCAAAATCTGGCGCACCGGCACCTCGCTGTCGCGCACCTGATTGTCCGCTCCGATGGCACGGATCGGCACGTCGCCCACGGATACAAAGGCGCGGACGCTCCCGGCGCGGCCGGC
>JAZLIU010000097.1:0-3133 GCA_045617565.1 Oscillospiraceae bacterium | reverse complement strand
TATCAGGAGAAGTACGGCGACCTCTACAACCTCGAGGCGACGCCTGCCGAGTCCACGACCTACCGCTTCGCCAAGCACGATAAGGAAGCCTATCCCGACATCATCACCGCCAACGAAAACGGCACGCCGTACTACACCAATTCCAGCCACCTGCCCGTCGGCTACACGGAGGACATCTTCTCCGCGCTCGACGTGCAGGACGAGCTCCAGACGCTCTACACCTCCGGTACGGTGTTCCACGCCTTCCCCGGCGAAAAGCTGCCCGACTGGAAGGCGGCTGCCAACCTTGTGCGCAAGATCGCCGAGAACTACAAGCTCCCGTACTATACGATGAGCCCCACCTACGCCGTGTGCAAGGATCACGGCTATCTTTCCGGCGAGCAGTACACCTGCCCCGTCTGCGGTCAGAAGACCGAGGTCTACTCCCGCATCACCGGCTACTACCGTCCCGTGCAGAACTGGAACGACGGCAAGAGCCAGGAGTTCAAGGACCGCAAGACCTACGACATCGGCGCGTCCCGCCTTACGCACGTCGGTCCGCTGAACATGGCGGAAAAGGAAGCGGAAACGGTCGTCGCCGCCGAAGGCGAAAAGCTGCTGCTCTTCGCTACGCACACCTGCCCCAACTGCGCGCAGGCGACGCAGATCCTCGATGATGCGGGCATCCGCTATGAGAAGATCTACGCCGAGGACAACCGCGACCTCGCGAAGAAGTACGGCATTATGAGTGCGCCCACGCTGGTCATGGACGACGGCAGTGCCGTGAGCAAGTTCCGCGGCGTCGGCGAAGTCCGCACGTTCGTGCAAAACGCGGCGGTCAAGCAGTAAATAACGCTGAAAAGGCGGCTCGCAGGAGCCGCCTTTTTGTGTGCGAAAACGGTTGATTTTTCGGTGCAATTCCTTTATAATCTGACCGAAAAACAAGAATGCAGGGGAGAAGAACGATGAAAAAAGTCGCACTCATCACCGGCTCGTCCCGCGGCATCGGCCGCGCGGTCGCGTATCAGCTCGCGCACGAGGGCTACGCCGTGTGCATCAATTATATCGAGCGCAAGGACAAGGCGGACGAGCTGGTCGCCCTGCTTCAAAGCGAGGGCTGCGAGGCCATCGCCGTGCAGGCGGACGTAGCAAGCCGCGCCGCCGTCAATGCGATGGTGAAGAAAACAGAAGAAACCTTAGGCCCCGTGACGCTGCTCGTCAACAACGCAGGTGTTGCCGGTCAGGCACTCTTTCAGGACGTGACGGACGAGATGTGGAACCGCTACTTCTCCGTCAATTTGAACGGCATGCGCCATACCATTCAGGCGGTGTTGCCGGGCATGCTGCACGAAAAGGCGGGCAGTATCGTCAACATTTCGTCGATTTGGGGGCAGCACGGCGCGAGCTGTGAGGTGACGTATTCGTGCACCAAGCACGCCATCATCGGCCTCACGCGCTCACTCGCGATGGAGCTTGCGCCCAGCGGCATCCGCGGCAACTGCGTTGCGCCCGGCGTGATCGACACCGACATGGTGCAGGTATTGGGCGCGGAGACGCTCCGCGACCTCGCGCAGCAGACGCCGCTCGGCCGCCTCGGTACGCCGGAGGACATCGCCCACGCGGTATCGTATCTTGCGTCCGACAACGCGGGCTTCGTCACGGGACAGGTGCTCGCGGTCGACGGTGCGTTCATTCTGTAAGATCGGAGAAACGATGATGGCAACGGTACAGATCAAAAAACTCAGCGAGCGCGCCAAGCTCCCGACTGCCGGTTCACAGTACGCCGCCGGCTATGACCTTTACGCCTGTCTCGACGGGGGTGAAGCTGTGAATATTCCGCCGCACACGACTGTCAAGATCGGCTCCGGCGTCGCGGTGGCGCTGCCGGAGGGAACGTTCGGCGCGGTCTTTGCCCGCAGCGGTCTTGCAAGCAAAGAGGGGCTGCGCCCCGCGAACTGCGTCGGCGTGATCGACTGCGACTACCGCGGCGAGTGCATCATCGCCGTCCACAACGACAGCGACGAATCGCGCACCGTGCATCACGGCGACCGCATCGCGCAGCTGGTGCTGCTGCCGTATCTCCCAATGGAATTTGAGGAGGTCGGTGAGCTTCCGACCACCGCGCGCGGCGCGGGCGGCTTCGGCTCGACGGGAAAATAATCGTCTCAGTACGCAAACGGTAAAAAATACGCTTGCAAAACAGACACATTTCTGCTAATATACCACTCTGTGGTGTCGCATCAGCGACGTACAAAAGAGAAACTGACCCCTTGGAGGCTTTGATAGATGGCAAAGAAAACAAATGTGAAGCGCGCCGCGCGCGTGGAAAAGAACAACCGCAATATGAACCGCGCACTGGAACTGCTGACGGCAGGCTTCCTCGCGGAGTTCTATCTGCTGCTGGTCAACAACTACTTCGTCAGAGGTACCGTCAATCAGCTTGTCACCGTGTCCTATCTCCTCGAGGGACTTGTGTATGCCGGTCTCGGCCTGGTCGCGGCGGGTATCGTGCTGCTGATCGTGGGCAAGAAAAAGGATAAGGACTTTACGAAAACTATCAAATGGCTGCTGATCGCGGGCGTTTTCTTTACGCTCTCTTCCGAGCTGATGCTCAAGGTCTATCCGCAGGGCACGACCGCCATGTGCATTTTCGTTCCGGTCGTCATGATCCTCGGCGTCATTTTCCTGATGTATCAGCGTGAGTTTTCCGTGCAGACGGCGGCGCTGGCTCTGTCCATTCTTGCGATGGTGCTGATGAACCGCGGCAGCGGAAGCTGGTCGCTCATCGTAAAGGGTTACAGCATTTGCGCGGCGGCTGTTATCGCGGTTATGCTGCTGATCGCTTTCAAGGCACAGCGCGGCGACGGCTGCATCGGCAGCGTGCGGATATTCCCGTCCGGCGCCGACTATAAGATGCTTTATCTGATTTTTGTTGTCAGCTTTGTGGCAATCATTGCAGCGCTGTTTGTCGGCAGTATCGCATACTATGGCGTGTGGGCGCTGTCCGTGCTGCTGTTCATCCTTGCGGTGTACTACACGGTGAAAATGCTTTAAGATAGTGAAAAAGCGGTGACGAAATGATATGCTCCCTTTATGAGCGACAGTGAAATAAAAAACACTGTCAATCATGAAGGGAGTATTTCTATGTCCAGAG
>JAZLIU010000096.1:0-2344 GCA_045617565.1 Oscillospiraceae bacterium | reverse complement strand
ATAGCATGAGCATCACAAACGAAAGGGCGACAATGATGCACAGCCTTTTCCACAGCCGCCGCCGTCAGTACCCGTGACGCTGCAGCAAGTCCATCACGCAGCGACGCAGCACCTCATACCGTGAAAGACCGTGCTCGTCACACATACGCTTGAAGCGTTCCGCGACAGGCAACGGCAGCTTGCAGCCGACAGAGCGCAAGTGCGCTTCATCCCATGCACGACGTAACATCGTCCTATGGTCGCGGCGTGGCCGACACCCGCCGCTTTCGATATGCGGAAATACCCCCTCGGATATGTCAATTCACCCCCTTTCATACCCGCGTAGCGGTCTGTTCTGATAACCCTATGCTACAAGAAACTTGTCAGAATGTCAACCGCAGGTGGACGCTTGTCTGTCCCGTAGGGACATACCGCATGAAGCCTGCTTATGGAGGATAACGATGCCACTTGACGCCATCTGCCTGCGCGCGGCGCTGCATGAGATCGAGCCGCAGCTTCGAAATGCGCGCATTGATAAAGTCCAGCAGCCCACCCGCGACCAGATCGTGCTGCTGGTACGCGGTAATCTACGCGTGCTGCTCAGCGCCAATCCCAATCAGCCGCGCATTCAGCTCACCGAGATCCTGCGCGACAACCCAGCCCAGCCGCCGATGTTCTGTATGCTGCTGCGCAAGCACCTCGTCGGCGCGCGTATCCTCAAAATCGAGCAGCCCGACCTTGAGCGCGTGGTGATTTTAACGCTGCTGTCCACCAGCGAGATCGGCGAGGTCGGCGAGCGCAAGCTCGTGCTCGAGTGCATGGGGCGGCGTTCCAACCTCATCCTGCTCGACGCCGAGGGGCGCATCCTCGACTGTCTCCGCCGCGTCGATTTTGAGTCATCCTCGCCGCGTCAGCTTCTGCCGGGGCTGTTCTATCACCTGCCCGCGCCGATCGACAAGCTGTCGCTTCTGACGCAGGAAGAGGAAGCCCTCGCACTTGCCAAGCAAGGCGGCGAAGAAGAGGCTGTCGATAAGTGGCTGCTCGACCATTACAACGGCATTTCGCCTCTCATCGCGCGTGAGATCGCGCTTTCCGTCGGTGGCGCGACCGATGTGCGGTTTTCTGATCTCTCCCCCGCTCAGCGGGCGAGGCTTTCCGATAAATTGTCTGAGCTGTCAGCATCACTAAAGGAGAATACCTTTACACCGACGATCCTCTGCCGCGAGGGAAAACCCGTCGATTTCACCTACCGGAATATCGCGCAGTACGGCAGCGAAACGGTCGTTGAGCCGCGCGGGAGCTTTTCACAGCTCCTCGACGAATTCTACGATCTGCGCGAAAAGCAGGAGATCTCCGCCCGCCGTTCCAAGGAGCTCACCCACGCGGCGAGTACCTGGCGCGACCGCATGGCGCGCAAGGCGGAGAACCTCAAGCGCGACCTCGCCGCGGCACAGGACCGCGACACGTTCCGACTGCGCGGCGACCTCATTACGTCCAACCTCTACCGCATGAGCGCGGGCATGACGCATTTCGTCACGGAGAATTTCTTTGAGGAAAGCTGCCCGCCCATCGACATTCCGCTCGATCCCCTGCTCACGCCGCAGCAGAACGCCGCGAAGTACTATAAGCAGTACAACAAGGCAAAGACCGCCGAATTCCACCTGCGCGAGCAGATCGAAAAGGCGGAGAATGAACGCGCGTATCTCGAGAGTGTCTTACAGGAGCTTGCACAGTCGGAGACGGAGCAGGAGTTTGCCGAAATTCGCCGCGAATTGCAGGAAACGGGCTACCTCAAGCGCAGCAAGGACGCGAAAAAGGAGCAAAAGCGCACCTTTGCGCCGCTCGAGTTCCGCTCTCGGGCGGGACTGCGCATTCTCGTCGGGCGCAACAACGCGCAGAACGACCTGCTCACGAAGAAAGCCGACAAGCGCGACCTCTGGTTCCACACGCACAAGATCCACGGCTCGCACGTCATCCTCTGCTGCGAGGGCGCAGCGCCGGACGACCAAAGCATCCTTGAGGCTGCGGCGCTTGCCGCGTGGTACTCGCAGGCAAGAGAGGGCGGCAACGTACCGGTGGATTACACGCCCGTCAAATTCGTCAAAAAGCCCGCGGGGGCAAGACCGGGCATGGTCGTGTACGAGACCTGCCGCACGGTGTACGTGACGCCGAAGGCGCCGAAAAACGAAAACAAATAAAAAAAATCATCACGCCGTCCGGCATATGAACTGCACCCCGTCAAGAGGACAATGAAATAATATAAAAGTTTTCCGAAATCACGGCACTGCGGTGCCGTGGCACCCACGGGATTTGTACGGCTGTCGCCGCACAAATCCTGTGGGTCTTTTCATGCCGCCAGATAATA
>JAZLIU010000095.1:0-2578 GCA_045617565.1 Oscillospiraceae bacterium | reverse complement strand
AACGCTGCATCTTCTCCACAGCGTCGGTGCCGTACATCGTTTCAAGGAGCTTCGGCGAGATCGCGTTGAGGAAGCGGTGCCAAAGGCTGGGCTTCGGATAGTTCTCCGATCTCCGCATCTGGTCCATCGCGTCCCTGCCGGTAAGCAGACCGGTGTCCTTCTTCCACATACACGGCTCGGTTTCCCCCTCGCGGCTCGGGTCCGAAACGAGGAACATATCGCCGCGGCGAACGGTGTTTTCCAGCTCCTCGTCCTTGATCTGCTCGCCGTTGAGGTTGAAGAAGACGCAGTCTTCAAAACGGCAGCCATGCTTGCTGTTCAGCTCTTTCATGCAGCTTTCGAACTGCATCGCGCGCAAATTCTGTCCGCCCTGCCCCAGGGCATAGCCGAAGTCGCCGACGTTGCTGAGCCTGTCGGACTTCTGCTGCCCTCCGTCGTCGCTGAACTTCATAAAGTCATCCATATTCGCTTCGGCGTAAAGCGGATTGGCGAGCAGCTCCATGCGTCCGGACGCCTTCGCCCAAACGTCATATATTTTGTTGATCTCTCTGCCCATCCGCTGACGGTCCTTTTCAGAGATCAGACCGTACTTGACCAGCGGAGAATTCTCCTTGAATGCCTCGGTCAATTCTACCGCGGCAACACTGTACTTAAGGATGTCGGGGTATTTCTCCACCAGCTCTTCATCACCGAGATCCTTGTTGAACATCGGGTCGTCTTTCTTTTCAAGGCACCACTTGGCAGCCTTAAGTAAAAGCTTTGCGCGCTCTTTTTCGTTCCCGTTGCTGTTTGCCCAATCGTCAACAAACTTCTGATGCTCTTCCGGGTGGTCGGGGGGCAGCATATTGGCCGCTTTTCTGGGATTCGACAGTTTCGAAGTATCAACTTTCTCGTTGAACTGTACGGCATTCGCCGTGCAGATGGCTTTGAGCGCCTTGGGCTGCAGCGCACGGCGACGCTCCTTCTCCTCATTGCCCAGCGGCGTATAATTGCTGTCCTGCGGGTCGACCTCGTAATTCCTGTTGGGTTTCGGCTCCCAGCCGAGGATCTCTTCGACTTTCTCTATGTCATCCTGCGTCGGCTTCTTGAAGTCTGCGTCAAATAGCTCCTGCACTTTTTGGGTGACCTGCTCATCTGTCAGCCCCTTTTCCTTACACACCTCCAGAGTGTAAGCTTCAATCGCTTTTCCGATCATTTTTTTCGGCATATCGGTATCCTCCTGCAACAAAACTCTGTCATCCGCAACGAAATACGGTTTCGTAAAAGGGGCGCATACGTCAACCCTTCTGGTTACAATACCCCTCTTTATCCCATTCGGTTACATTATAAAAAAAAATATTTGTAATTGCAAGGAAATTATGGATTTTTATTTTGGCAAAAACAGGATTACATACGGTCTTTTTTTGAGCTTTTGCCCCACTTCCGACAAGTCAAAGACCGTGCCGATTTCTCGGCACGGTCTTTCTATTTTTCGTTTTCAGTCCAGTAATATTTCTTTTGTTTCTGTATGCTCGGCGCGCTGCCAGCGGCACAGCGCCGTGAGCAAAATCTGCGCGAGCGTATAGCCGACGCACACCGCCACGGGGAGCATCTGGAGGAAGTCATCCTGCGCGGAAAGTCCCACGCCCCGCACGAGCATATAGACCACCACAAACGCCGTGACCGCTGCCGAAAGTCCTACGACGAGGCGCACTTTTCCTTTGTGCGCCGCGGGGAAAACAAGATCACGCTCCTGCCGCATCTGGCTGCGCCAATACCGCAATATATTTTCCGGCAGCCTGCACATCAGCGCGAACAGCGCGATGCCCAAAATCGTCGCGCCGGCGTTGTTGAGGAAGATCATGAGGAAGGAATTGACGGTCGCCATATCCCCCGAAAAATCAAAGGTGAAGGCAAGCAGCGCGCTGCAGCTCACGATGGAGCAGAAACCACCAACAAGATAGCGAGTAAGCCAGCTTTTCGACCGGAGCGACGGACGCGCAAGAGGATCTTCTCCGACCACGCTGCCCCAAACCGTCCACACTTTATACGGAAGCCACGCGGAGAAGAAATTGCCCAGAAAGCCGGAGATGGACAGAATGGTCAGCGAGCCGCCCAGATCGCCGATGAGGTTGCCCACCGCGCAGCCCCACGCGCCGGCGGGGCCAAACCAGATGCCGAAGCTGCACGCGAGCATATTGCACACGCGCACCTCGCTCACCTCGGGAATGAGGACGAAGCTCGTTTTCAGGACGACAGATAAAAATGCAAAGAGAGCTGCGCAAAATGCCGCGCTTTTGATCATCGAGGGGTATTGATACATGGAAAAAAGCTCGTCTTTCATGCCGTCACCCCTTTATCCTCGGTATGTATGGCAGGCGCATCGGCATGATCCGCCGGAGCCGTGTTCCTCCACGCAAAGTTCAGAATCGCAATATCGTCCGATTGCTGTGCGCCCGCACTGTGCGCTCTCACGGCGGCAAGCAGCGTCTCAACCACAGCACGTGCGCTGAGCGTCTCAAGATCAGAGAGCGCTGTTTCCAGCCGTTGCTCTCCGAACAGGGTGTGTGCGCTGTCCTCCGCCTCCGTGATGCCGTCG
>JAZLIU010000094.1:0-4896 GCA_045617565.1 Oscillospiraceae bacterium | reverse complement strand
CTTCATGCTCCTCGGCGCGTATTCCTACGCCGTTTTGTGCATCCCTGTCGCCAAGCGCGCGGGCGTGTATCAGTACTTTGACGGCGGCCTCGTTCAGTTCTCCATTCCGGAGATTTTCTCCGGCTTCCTCGGCGACACCGTCGGCACGACCGTCGGTATGCTTTTGGCGCTGCTCGTCGGCGGCGTGATCGCGGGATTGTTCGCGTATCTCATCGGCCTGCCCGTGCTGCGTCTCAAGAGCGACTACCTCGCCATTGCGACGCTCGGCTTCGCTGAGATCCTGCGCGCGTTCTTCCAGTGGAACGCGCTCGGTCCCATCACCAACGGTTCCAACCTTCTCAAGAGCTATCCCGACTTTGCACGCTCCGCCTCCTACATCCTGCTTGCCGGCGCGTTCATCGCGTGCATCGTGCTGCTGGTGAACTCCACCTACGGCCGCGCGTTCAAGGCGATCCGCGACGATGAAGTTGCGGCTGAGGCCATGGGCATCAACCTCGCGCATCACAAGCGCATGGCGTTCGTCATCAGCTCGTTCTTCGCGGGCATCGGCGGCGGTATGCTGGCGATGTACATGGGCGCCGTGCAGGCGCTGTCCTTCAAGAGCACGATGACCTATGAGATCCTGCTCATCGTCGTCATCGGCGGTATCGGCTCGATCACCGGCTCCGTGCTCACGAGCTTCCTCTACGTTGCCAGCCTTGAGTGGCTGCTGCGCGGACTCGACAGCGGCGTGTTCCTCGGCATCAGCGCACCCGGCGTCTTCAAAAACGGCTTCCGCATGGCGGTCGTGTCTATCATCATCATGGTGGTGGTGCTCTTCTTCCGCAAGGGCATCATGGGCGACAAGGAGCTGCCCGACCTCTTGAGAAAGCGCACCAAATCCGAAAAGAAGGAGGGCGGCGCAAATGAGTAAGAACGTACTTCGCTTGGACAACATCACAATGCAGTTCGGCGGCGTTGTCGCAGTTGATGATCTCTCCATGGAAGTCAACGAGGGCGAGATCGTCGCGCTCATCGGACCGAACGGCGCGGGCAAGACCACGGCGTTCAACACCATCACCGGCGTTTACGAGCCGACCAACGGACAGGTCAGCTTCTTAGATGAGCCGATTGTCCGCAACCATCCGCAGGGCAAGATGGAAAAGACCTACAAGGGCAGTGACGCCGCAAAGTTTGCCGGCGACAAGGTTCTCAACCCCACGCCCGACAGGATCACTAGGCTCGGCATGGCGCGTACGTTCCAGAACATCCGTCTCTGGAAGTCCCAAACGGTGTTTGACAACGTACTTATCGCCAAGCATATGCTGCGCACCTCCAACGTCTTTACCGCGACCTTCCGTCTCAACGCGAAGGAAGAGGCAAAGCAGCGCGAGGAAGTGCTGGAGCTTCTCAAGATCGTAGGCCTTGACGACGTGAAGGACGAACTGGCGACGAGCCTGCCCTACGGTAAGCAGCGCCGTCTCGAGATCGCCCGCGCGCTCGCGACCAATCCGCAGCTCCTGCTGCTCGACGAGCCGGCAGCCGGCATGAACCCGCAGGAGACGATGGAGCTGGCGGCCTTTATCCGCGAGATCCGCGACAAATTCCACAAGACCGTGCTGCTCATCGAGCACCACATGGATCTTGTTATGGACATCGCCGACCGCATCTACGTCATTGACTTCGGCAAGCTGATCGCCTCCGGCACGCCGGCGGAGATCCAGAACAATCAGCGCGTGATCGACGCGTATCTGGGGGTGGAAGAAGATGCTTAAAATCGAAAACCTTCAGGTCGCTTACGGCGGCATCCAGGCGCTGCGCGGCATCAGCCTCGACGTGCCTGACGGCAAGATCGTCACCCTCATCGGCGCGAACGGCGCGGGCAAATCCACGACGCTGCGCACCATCTCCGGCCTTGTTAAGGCCAAGGGCGGCTCCATCAAATGTGACGATACGGAGCTGATTGGCAAGTCCATTCCGAGCATCATCGAGACCGGTATCATCCACGTTCCCGAGGGGCGCCGCGTCTTCCCCGATATGACCGTTTTGGAGAACCTCAAAATCGGCGCGTATCTGCGCTCTGACAAGGATGAGATCGAAAAGGACATTAAGTGGGTCTATGAGCTCTTCCCCCGTCTGGAGGAGAGAAACTGGCAGCTCGCCGGTACGCTCTCCGGCGGTGAGCAGCAGATGCTCGCGGTCGGCCGGGGACTTATGGCGCGCCCGAAAGTCCTGATGATGGATGAGCCTTCGCTCGGCATGGCACCGATCGTCGTGCAGGGCATTTTCGACATCATTCGTGAGATCAACCGCCAGGGCGTGACCATTCTGCTCATCGAGCAGAACGCAAACATGGCGCTTAAGATCGCCGACCTTGCTTACGTCATGGAGACCGGTCGCATCACGATGACCGGCACCGGCAAGGAACTGCTCGAAAACGAAGCGGTCAAGGAAGCATATCTTGGCAAAAAGAAATAATGGTGTTATAATGTCGGCAGTGGTTTACTGCCGACATTATTTTCTTAGGGGATATGGAAATGACTTATGTGATCGTGGCGCTCGCGGCGATGACTGCGGGCGCGGTGCAGACGGTGACGGGCTTCGGCGCGGCGGTCGTGATGATGCTGGTGCTGCCGCACATTTTCGGTGTGGTCACGGCGCCGGCCGTGTCAACAACAATCTGCGTGGCGCTGTCCGGGGCGCTTGCGTGGAAGTTCCGAAAAAAGACAGATTTCAAACTGATCGCGCTGCCGACCGTGGTGTTCGGTGTGTGCGGCATCGTGATCATCAACCTCATCAAGTCGCTGGATCTGCGCGTGGTCGGTGTTTTATTCGGTGCATTTTTGCTTGCGCTGTCGGTCTACAATCTGGCGTTTGCCGCGAAAGCGTCACTCCGCCCGACAAAGCCGGTGATCCTCGTGTCCAGCGCGGTCTCCGGCACGTTTTCGGGCCTCTTTAGCATCGGCGGGCCGCTGATGGCGCTGTGCTTCCTGCCCTGCTCGGACGATCATGAGCAGTATATCGGCAATATGCAGACGCTCTTTGTGGTCACGAACATCATCAACATCGTCACGCGCATCGCCAACGGGCTCTACACCGCGGATCTCCTGCCGTGCACCCTTGTTGGCATGGCCTTTATCCTAATCGGCAAGGAATTCGGCATCCGCTTCGCCAAGAAGCTGAACATTGAAGTGATCAAAAAGGTGATCTACGTTTTTGTCGGCATCTCGGGCGTGATCACGCTCGCGGAAAATATTTTCTGAATCAATCATGAAGGAATTGGATCGAAATAGAAAGGATCCCGTCCCGCAGGGGAAGTACGTTCCCGCCGTCCGCTTCGGTAACTTCATTTTTATCGTCGGTATGACGCCACGCCGGAGCGGCGTTGCGACCATGGCGCGCCGCGCGGTGCTGCAGGGCGAGATCGCGGTCAAGCCGACGGACAAGGTCTGCTTCGTGATCTCCGGCGGCAACGTCGCCTTTGAGCAGCTCAAGATGCTCAATGACGTGGTGATCTAAGGTAACTCCAACCATACTGCGCCTTTTATACGGCTGTTATGCGGTGTTGCCCTAAATTTAGCGAGTTAAGAATAGCAAAGCAAATATTTGAAAACACATATACGCCTTCTTGGAAGAAGGCGGTACAATATCAAAGACATAACACGTTGAGATTCTTTGTGGCATATTTCAAAGAAGGCGAAAAAACGGAGGAAAAATTCAGCGTATGTATAAATATGATATTCCTTCCTCTAAAGGAAATCAGTATACCCTGCTTTATAATGGCACACCAATCAATGTTGCAAAGAGTATTACATACCTAAAGGCAAAAATGAAAGCCCATCGAGATGATGTGGGCTCAGAAGAAGAGGGCACTTACATTATCGTCGCGCCAAATGGGAGCATCATATATGACCACGAATTCAGTAAAGGCGAGAAAGGAAACGGCAAAACCTCTTATCACGTTATCGAACCGAAACCGAATATCAATTATAAAACGGTATATATGTACGATGCGGCTGAACCCATCACGGAAACTGAGCGAAAAGATACGTTCCCGATTACCACCTATGAGGTGATTTGCGATTCGGATGGAACCATCATAACAGATTTGACATTGCTGAAATTCATTAGTGATATTTTATTATGTGAGTGTATACCAGTGATGGTGACGAAGAAGGTACTTGTTGGCATGGCAACGTATATGCCTTTGAACAAAGAATCTTTTGTAAAACTGTCTGGTGCTGGAGAAAAACTGTATGAAAAATGCGGCGAACGGTTTATCTCCGCAATTAAAGAATACTTGGACAAAAAAGAATCACAGGGAAAATGGTAGAACAAATCTCGGCTTGTAGGACAAGAGAGCCGGTTGAATCGTGGACAACAAAAAAGGAGTGCCGCTTGGCACTCCTTTTTGCCCTTTTACAGCGCGTCGACGACGTTCTCCAGCCAGCTGCCCTCGAATTCCTCGATCTCGCCCGCGTCGACCAAGGCGGCGAGCTTGGGATCGATCGGCATTTGCGCGAGCAGCGGCAGACCGTGCCGTTCGGCGGCCTTCGCCGTCTTGCCCTCGCCGAAGAGGTAGAGCTTTTTGCTGCAGTCGGGGCAGGAAACGTAGCTCATGTTCTCCACGAGGCCGACAATGGGCACCGCCATCTTCTCCGCCATCTTGACCGCCTTTTCCACGACCATGCTCACCAGCTCCTGCGGGGAGGTGATGATCACAATGCCATTGAGGGGGATGGACTGGAACACGTTGAGCGACACGTCGCCCGTGCCGGGCGGCATATCGACAAGCAGATAGTCAACGTCCCAAATCACGTCCGTCCAGAACTGGCTGACGACGCCGCCGATGACGGGGCCGCGCCAGATGACGGGGTCGGTCTCATCGTCGAGCAGGACGTTGATGGACATGACCTC
>JAZLIU010000093.1:0-2640 GCA_045617565.1 Oscillospiraceae bacterium | reverse complement strand
CAGGTCGCGCAGCTTGTCTTCAACGGCGCTCTCGCCCATGCCGAAGCTCATGATGTTGTGGCTGAAGATCGGCTCCTCGGCAACGCTGCGGAGAAAGTCGATGCCGCCACAGCGCATCATGGCGGTCAGCTCCTTGGGGGGGCCGGGGAGAATGAGGACGGTCTTGCCCCCCGCGGTGAAGCCGCAGCCGGGGGCGGTGCCGCAGGTATTATAAAACGGGGTGCAGCCCACGGGCAGCCAGCACTGCTGCAGGTTGTTCTCGGTCATCACACCGCCCTTGTCCACGCGGAAATGCTCCTTCAGCTCCCGCTCGGCGCGCTCGTCGAAATACATCTCCAGACCGAAGGCTTTTGCCTCGGTCTGCTTTGTGAGATCGTCGCAGGTGGGGCCGAGACCGCCGGAGGTGATGATAAGATCAGCGCGGGATTTGGCAATTTCCAGTGCGGCGGTGAGCCGTGCGGGGTTGTCGCCCACGACGGAGTGCCAGTAGACGTTGATGCCGAGCTCGCTGAGCATCACGGAAAGATCGCGGGCGTCGGTATTCACGATGTTGCCGAGGAGCAGCTCGGTGCCCACGGCGAGAAGTTCAGCGTTCATTTCAACCTTTAACCTCTAATTTCATATATTCCGTGCCGCGAACGGCCTCTTCCACCAGCGCCTCGATGTCGAGGGCGGCCTCCGCCTCCTCGGCCTTGGGGACGGTGGGCTTCAGCTCGGGATGCCGCGGGGTAAAGACGGTGCAGCAGTCCTCATAGGGGAGGATCGAGGTATCGAAGGTGCCGATCTTGCGCGCGAGGCGGACGATCTCCTCCTTGTCGAAGCCGATCAGCGGGCGCAGCACCGGCACGGTGCAGACGCTCTCCGTGACGCCCATGGCGGACATGGTCTGGCTCGCCACCTGCCCGAGGTTTTCCCCGGTGACGAGGGCGCCGCAGCCGTTGTCGACGGCGATGCGGTTCGCGATGCGCATCATGAACCGGCGCATGAGGATCGTGAAATATTCCTCCGGGCATTTGTCGCGGATCTCCTCCTGAATGTGCGTAAAGGGCACGATGCCGAGGCGCATCCGCCCGCAGTAGGGCGCGAGGAGCTGCGCCAGAGAGATGACCTTTTCCTTGGCGGCCTCGCTGGTGTAGGGGAAGGAGAAAAAGTGGATCGGGATGAGGTGGACGCCCCGCTTTGCGATCATGTAGGAGCTGACCGGGGAGTCGATGCCGCCGGAGAGCAGCGTGACGGCGCTGCCGTTGCAGCCGATGGGCATGCCGCCCGCGCCGGGCACCGGGTGGGAGTGGACGTAGGCCGCGCGGTCGCGGATCTCCACATGGACGATGAATTCCGGGTTGTGGACATCAACGACCACCTCCGGGAACGCCTCGCTCAGATCGCCGCCCACATACTGGCTGATCTCGATGCTCGTCATGGGGAAGCTCTTGTCGCTGCGGCGGGTTTCGACCTTAAAGCTCTTGGCCTGCCGCAGATCGTCGGCAAGATACTCCTGCGCTGTGCGGGAGATGGCGGCGGCGTCCTTTTCGCAGGCCACGGCGCGGGTCAGCGCCACGACGCCGAAAACATACTTCAATGCCTCGAACGCGCCGTCCATGTCGCAGTCGTCATTTTGAGGCTCCACGTAGACCGTGGACTGGATGGCGTAGAGCTTAAAGCTGCCGTAGGGTTTTAAACGGCGCTGCGCGTTGGCAATCAGCTTCTGCTCGAAATATCTTCTGTTCAGCCCCTTCAGGACGATCTCGCCCTGCTTGAGGAGGATCATATCATTCATAAAGCTGTGCTCTCCTGTACTTAAAATTATACATGAAAAAGTATAGCATTCCCGCGGTGGAAATGCAACGGATTTCAGGAAGTGCCGGACATTCAGCGGGCGGACCGCATTTTTTGGGGAAAACGGTTTCTTTTTAAAGCTTGGCGTAGTACTTTGTAACACCTAAAACTTGCATAAATCACATTTCTATGGTACAATAATCCCAGCACGCGATGGAGGGATTATTATGCTGTCTTATAAGTACTTAATCGAATTATCTGACGCGGATCGGAAGGCGCTTAACGATATAGTTTCCAAGGGGTGCTCTCCGGCCAAAACCATCCTGCGGGCCAATATACTGCTGGCATCAGATCGTAACAGCAATAAGTATATGACTGTAGCTGAATTGGCTGAAACCTATCATACCACGCCAACAACCGTTCAGAATGTGCGAACCAGTTACTGCGAAAAGGGGCTTGCCGCAACACTGAACAGGAAGAAACGGGAAACACCACCGATTCCGGCAAAAGTGACTGGTGAAGTAGAAGCCCACATCATCGCTTTGGCCTGCGGTGCTCCGCCGGAGGGTTATTCAAAATGGACATTACGACTTCTCGCAGACAAGACCGTTGAACTCGGTTATGTAGAGGAGATTTCACATGTCACAGTGTCCCGTATTCTTAAAAAAACGAGTTTAAGCCTAACCTGAAGAAATGCTGGTGCATTCCGCCCGAAAAAAGTGCTGCTTTTGTAGCTGCAATGGAAGATGTTCTTTCGGTTTATAGCCGTCCATACGATGAAAAGCGACCAGTAGTATGTATGGATGAAAAACCCGTTCAGTTCTTTGCGGATTTCCGAAAAGGATTTCGCTCAAAGAAAGACGG
>JAZLIU010000092.1:0-3581 GCA_045617565.1 Oscillospiraceae bacterium | reverse complement strand
ACATGGCTACGATCCGACTTCGTTGCAATGCGGAATTTTTTATTTCATCTCTCACGCCTCAAGATTTTTTACGGGAGCTGCTGTGTGCGGGCAAGCTGCTTGTTCTTGTAGGTCAAATCGCCCGTCACTTCTTTGATGACGCGGATCTCCTCCGGAAGCTGCGGCTGATCGTCGGCGGCGTAGCGGAAGAGAATCGCCTTGCTGCTGTCAAACGGGTAGACGTCGATCTCAAAGCGGCAGCTATCGTAGACGAAGCGGTATTTGGTCTTGTGGACGACGTTCAGGCTGTCGTCGCGCTCAAGAAGGTACTTGTCGTACTGCTTCTCGGGAATCGGCTTTTCCGTGTCCCACTTTGCACCGCCTTGCATGAAGTGCTTTTCCGTGTAGAAGTACAGATACTCCTGTCCGCTCTTCTGCCGGCGGACGCGGCGCTCAATGGAGGCGTTCGTGATGCGCAGATACGTCTGCTCCATGTCGATGGCAACAGCGCCGTACTTTTCCGCAAGTGCCTTCATGTCGGGCATGGCGATGAGGTACTTGCGCTTTTCCGCCATCGGCTCTACCTCGCCGACGGCACGGTAGATCTCGCGCAGGGCGTGGCTGATCTTTTTTTCAAAATCAACGTCGTTTTCGATGATCTTGAGGTTGGGGTGCCTGCTCCACGCGCGCAGCGTCCGGTCATCCATCTCGCGGGCGTATTCCACGCTCTCCGTGCGCGCGGCGTTGCCGAGATTGTAAGCAAATTCCGCGCCCTTGGCGCAGGTAACAAGGTGGATGACCGCGTCATAGTTGGCAAGCACGCTCTCCTCTGTGCGTCCGTCAAAGCGGGAGATGACTTCGTCGAACTCCTCGTCGGAGATGTACGCCTTGTCGCCCATCAGCGCACGGTCGTAGAGGATGAGAATGTTGTCCTCCGGCACGATCTCGGCGGCGGCAAGCGCCAGTTTTTCCTTGTGGATCTGGTCGTCAATGACAAAATCCTGAAACGCGAGCAT
This sequence comes from Oscillospiraceae bacterium, assembly GCA_045617565.1. GTDB lineage: Bacteria > Bacillota > Clostridia > Oscillospirales > Oscillospiraceae > Hominicoprocola. The sequence goes on along the minus strand of JAZLIU010000092.1, from coordinate 2,586 downwards.
CGACATACAGTTGCCGAACGGCTTGATGCCAAAGCCGGAGATGAGGTCCGTCGCGGTCTCGGGAATGGTGATGACGCGCCAGCCGTCCTCCTGCTTGAACTCCTTCAAAACGCGGCTGACCAGCGTGCTCTTTCCACCGGCAGGGCCACCGGTGAGGACGATCTTGGTGATCTTTTTTGCCATGGTCTTCTCTCCTACTCTTACTCCTCAAAAAGATGTGCGCGGAAGTCCGCAACGGTCTTAAAGTACTGATCGCAGTTTTGGCGCATGAATTGCTCGATCTGTGGAATGTCATTCGCCCAGCCGGCCGCGGCAAAGTGCGCGCCGCAGGCCTTCGCCATATCGTAGCCGGGCTTCAGGTCGTCCAGCACCAGCACCTCCTGCGGCGCGAAGCCGAAGCGCTGCATGATCTGCTCGGCGCAGTAGGGATAGGGCTTGCGCTGCTCCTTGGGGATCTCCCAGCCGAACACCGCGTCCGGCGTGGGGAGGTCGTTTTCGCGGTAGTCGCGCAGGATGTTCTCGGAAAACGAATACGACACGACGCAGATCGTCCCGCCCGCGCGCTTGTAGTCCCATAAGATCTCGCGCATCCCGTCAAACGCCTGCGGCACATGGTGCTGCACGTAGTCAAACCAATAGGTCTGCTCGCGCTTCATGTCCTCATCCGACATACCGATGATGTCGTGAAAGAGCGTATAGACGCCGGGGTCAAAATTCTTGAGAAAGTATTCCTCGAGCGTGTAGTTGATGTGGGGATAACGCACGCCCATATACTCGACAAAGCAAGGGTAATGGGCGGTCGCGGTGCTGTTGACAACGGTATCGACGTGGTCAAGTATCAGACAGGGATATTTCATATGCGCCTCCGAAGATGTGATAAAAAAAGTATAAGAAAAAAATCCGCGTTTGTCAAATGGGCGGCAAACAGAAAAAGGACGGCAAAAGCCGTCCTTTTTCGTTTTGGAGTTTCTTACTCTGCCTTGGGCTCTTCGGGTTCAACCTCAACCGCAGTGGCCTCCACAACAGGGGCGTCCTTCTCGCCCTTGCTGGATTCCAGCTCGGCGATCTTCGCCTGAGAGGCGCGGACGGCGGCGACGATGTCGGCAACCGCATCGGGCGCGGTCTCAACGGTGGAAACGTACCATTCGCCGATGGCGCGATAGTTCTTCTCGATGCTGTGCTTCTCCGCGGCGATGGCGTACTCGATCTTGGCGCGTTCGGCGACGTCCTGCGCCTTTTCGCTGGCGACGGCGGCGACCTCCTGTGCCTTTTCCGTTGCGATAAAGGCGACGTCCTGCACTTTCTTCTTCAGGCTATCAAAATCAAATGCCATTGTATTTTCTCCTTTCGGTGTTGTTTCATCGGGATATGTTCAGTATAACCCGCTTTTGCCCGCAATTCAATGAAAATTTTGGGAACGAACGATGAATTTTTTGTTACGGCAATACCGCATAATTGTGGTGCGTGGATTGCCTTAAGGCTCCGCCCAGCTCCGCGAACGCTCCACCGCGCGCTTCCAGAGGCGGTACTGCTCCGCGCACTCGCCCGCCTCGCGCTGCGGGACAAAGACGCACTCGCTCACGCGAAGAGCGCGCAGCTCGTCAAGATCTTTCCACACGCCCACGGCAAGTCCCGCGAGCGCCGCCGCGCCGAACGCCGTCGTCTCCACCATCTCGGGGCGATCGACGGGGATGCGCAGGAGGTCGGACTGGAACTGCATCGTAAAGTCGCTCACGCTCACACCGCCGTCCACGCGCAGAACGCTCATCTCGCACGCCGCGTCGCGGCGCATCGCCTCCATCAGATCCGTCACCTGATAGGCAACCGACTCCAGCACCGCGCGGGCAACGTGGGCGCGCGACGTGCCGCGCGTGATGCCCACCAGACACCCGCGGGCGTACATATCCCAGTACGGCGCGCCGAGCCCCGTAAATGCGGGCACGAAGTACACACCATCGGTGTCTTTTACGCTCTCGGCCAGCTCGTTGCACTCCTGCGGCGAGGAAATGAGTCCCATCTCCTCGCGCAGCCACTTGATGGCGCTGCCGGCGTTGAACACGCTGCCCTCAAGCGCGTAGGTCGTCTTTCCGCCGAGCTGCCAGCCCACCGTGGTGACCAGTCCCGCGCGGGAGCGCACGGGCGTTTCGCCGACATTCATGAGCGTGAAGCAGCCCGTGCCATAGGTGTTTTTCGCCGTACCCCGCTCATAGCAGCCCTGCCCGAACAGCGCCGCCTGCTGATCGCCCGCGACACCGCAAATCGGGATCGAACCGCCGAGAAGTCTGCATTCACCGTAGTACGCGGCGCTCGGCAGCACCTGCGGAAGCATCGCCTCGGGGATCCCGAAAAGGTCCAGAAGCTCCTTGTCAAAGCAGAGATCGTGCAGGTTATAGAGCATCGTGCGCGAGGCGTTGGTGCGGTCGGTAGCGTGCACTCTTCCGCCGGTCAGACGGTAGATGAGGAAACTGTCGACCGTTCCGAAAAGAAGCTCCCCTCTCTGCGCCCGCCCCCGCGCTCCCTCGACGTGGTCGAGAATCCAGCGCAGCTTCGTCGCGGAGAAATAGGCGTCGGGCAGCAGACCGGTCT
>JAZLIU010000091.1:0-11632 GCA_045617565.1 Oscillospiraceae bacterium | reverse complement strand
GGTGACGCTGCCGCTGTCAACATACACGCCACCGCCGAGGTTCCCCGTGTTGCCGGTGATCTCGCCGCCGGTCATCGTGAAGCTGCTGCTAGAGACATACACGCCGCCGCCGAGCACCGTGTTGCCGGTGATCGTGCCGGCGGTCATCGTGAAGCTGCCGATAGAGACATTCACGCCGCCGTAGCCCGCCGTGCTGCCGGCAATCGTGCCACCGGTCATCGTGAAGCTGCCGCCTTGGACGTCCACATCACCGCCGGTGATGACGCCGCCGGTGATGGACTTGGCGGTGCAGTTTACCGCGCTCTGCGGAATCGCACCGAGATGCCACAGACCGCCTGCGTCAACATAGCCCGCGTGCTCCGTCGTGGTATCACAGTCGTAGAGGTTCAGCGTCGCGTTCTGGGGCACCTTGATGACGCTGCCGCTGCCGGTCCTCTTGATCACGTGCCCGTTCAGGCAGAGGTTGGTCGTGCCTGTGGGGACTTCCCAAGTGTTGCTCAGCGTCACATCCTCGGTCAGATAGTAGCTGCCCGCCGCTGTCGGCGCAGTCGTCCACGGCAAAAAGACAGTATCACCATCGTCATCGTGGCAGTGTCCCACTTTATAGGTATATCCACCTGGGTCACCTATAAGCGCAACAATAGCAGCACCTTCAGCTAAGAAGCCTTCAATCTCATCATGGATATCGTTGGTTCCAGTGCTTTTCCCGAATTTGCCGCTCTTGATAGATACCGAATCCCATGACTTATTAAGATTAGCATAAAACATGCCGGCCTTATATTTTACGTTTCCGTTTTGGAAATCAATTTTTGTATTTAACGGTTCATTAGCCATCACAAAACAAGCATTGGAAGATGCCGTTATGTTCTTTATCGTAATATTTGACTTGACTCCGCCTTCAAACATACGAATTACAGCGTTGCTGCTAGTAGCAGTTGCATTCTTAATTGTTATATTTGCCTTACCGTTAGCCGTAAAAATTTGTCCGACGTTAAACGTTCCGTTTTCAATCGTAACAGTACCGCAGTCAACATCAGGACTATCAGTTGAACTTGAAGCTGTAATTATATTTCCTATCCAAACCGCACCGGTAGCATTTTGAGTTGTAAATGTGCCGTTGCCTGTAAATGTAGTTGTTCCGCCAAGATTCTGAACTACCGGATTTAATGTTTTAAAATCATTTTCACTAACATTAGTTATACTAATGTTTCCGCCGTCTATTACAACTGTTCCGCCATTGTTTACTACAGGGGTATCTTTGATAGTATCCGAACTTTCACACTTCATATCTTTAAGTGTCAGCGTTCCGGTGCTGTTTACCTTGAATATCCTGTTGCCTCGTTCATACTTATCTGATTCACCTGGCTCATCTGTTGTATATTTACCTGGCTTATATTGCATATTTTTGACAGTAACATTACTGCCGCTGCTAATAGTAAAAATATCTGCATCTTTGTGATTCTTACTCGAATCATTATTAAGCCATGTAAAAGTATGCTGCGTAGAGCCGTCCTTAAAATCAATAGTGAATGTCTTGCCATTGCTTATTGTAATGGGTGTGACACAAGTAATATTATCGATTACTTTTATTTCCTTACCATTATCAACAGCGTTAATCGCTTCTTGTAAGGTTGCATACTCCGTTGAATCGATTTTTGCCTCATTACCCGCCGCCCACGCCGTCGCGGGCAGGAGCGTCAGACACATGGCAAGTGCCAGGAGGATGCTCAAAATTTTCTTCTTCATGTTCATTCTTCCTTTCGTTTCGTTTTTATGTCGTCAGGCGGGCGCCTGTTGTATCGGGGTTCGGTGCGTCCGCCGGGGTCAAGTCCCGCCGGATACGCAAATAAGACCACAGCGCTCACAGGAGGACTGTTCCCGTGAACGTGTCGGTCTTTTGATATTTTCGGTATGTTTTTCGGGAAACGGGGTTGACAAAGGAGCGCAGCGAAGCTACGCTTCCTGACGGCACGGCACGGCACGGCACGGCACGGCACGGCACGGCACGGCACGGCACGGCACGGCAAATTGTCCGCTGTATCGTCATCGTTGTCAACCCCCTTCTTTGCATTTTTTCGCGTTGATGATATGCATTCCCGCGACGGGAATATATGCTTTTGTAATTTTATCACCGCGCAGCTGAGTTTGCAACGGTAAAAAGGGAAATTTATCCTCTCTGTAGTAATTTACGCCTCAGCAACGAGTCGACTTCATGGGATAAGCAAAATAGCAACGCGGTATCATCTGTCCGATGCCGCATCGCTATTTCTTTTCATCTGTCCAAGTTGTCTGCGGCGTTGCGTAGCTTCCGCTGTCCGCTTCTGCTTTTGCTCTGTCAATGGCTTTTCGGATGGTGAGCCATCGTCCGTAAGCGCCGGAGTAGAGGTTTGCTTTCAATTTGCGCAGCGCATTTTTGTATGCCTTCTCCGCGCCGCTGGGATCGTTGTAGTTGAGCCGAATCGCCAGCTCTTGGAAGGTCATCCCTTCCTCATCCGGTTTGCCGATACCCAAATAATACCGCACTAAATTCTGTTCTCTGGGCGTCAGCACTTCCTCAATCTGTTGGAGCAACAGCCCCCTGCGCACAGAGCGGTCGTAGACCATAGCAGGATCTCCGCCGTAGCTGACAGAGAACACATCGTCCCCAAGCTGCCGGATGGAAAAGAGTGTCCTGTATAGGAACAAAAAAGACGGTTTCTTCAAGTTAGGAGAAGCCGTCTTTTTCACAAGTATAAATAGCAAATTTCCTCTTGTCTTCTTCAAATGTTTGACGTCGTGTCAAACATTTTGCACTGCTTTCAAATTTTTCTTGCTACCGCGACAGATTATGGATATAATGAAAAAGTAAACTATCCGGAAGGAGGCTGCACGATGATCTACACTCTCAAGCATTTTGATACGCCGCTGCTGCGGTTTTCTGCCGAGAACAGCGCCGAACCGAGTATTGAGATCCTCTCTGTCAATGAGGATGTCAGACATCTGCTGCCGCTCGATCTTCCGGAGCTGTCCGCGAGCGGACTTACCTCGTGGATCCGTCACCGTTCCATCCCCAAAAACCGCGCCTATGTTGATAACCTTCTCTCCTCCTTGGGACTCAGCTATAATCGTCCGATGGATGTCATCCGCGTTTCTAAAGGTCTGAGCCTGAACGATTGCTACTGGGTGACCGAAGAAAAGGATCAAACAACATTTGCCGCAAACAATCTGTATGAAAATCGCTTTAGCCGTATTTTGGGACAAATCGCTTTTACCGGCTATGGCAGTAGCGATGTTTCCGGCCTGACCTCCAGTCCGGAGTTCACCACCAACGGGATGCTCCCCAAATGCTGGCGCCGTGTTGACGGCAAGATCCTCCTTTATAAGGGTGGGACGCAGGGTGCAGCCAACAGCGGTTTTGAGCCCTTCTCGGAGTTTTATGCCGCGCAGATCGGTCAACTGCTCGGAATCAACGTGGTCCCCTACGGCATCTCCAAGTGGAAAGATACCCTCTGCTCCACCTGTGAGCTGTTTACCAGTCAGGATGTCTCGTTTGTGCCTGTGGGACGCATTGTCCGCTCTGGCGGAATGAGAGCTGTAAAGGAATACTACCATACACTCGGCAGTGAGTATGAACAGGCCCTCCACGATATGTTTTTGCTGGATGCTCTGATTTTTAACACCGACAGGCACTACGGAAACTTCGGTCTTTTGGTGGACAGCCACACCAATCAGGTCATCGCCCCGGCGCCGCTTTTCGACCACGGCAATAGCCTGCTGAACTTTGCTGGTACGGATGCCTTGGTAGATAAATCATCCATCCTTAAGTACGCAAGAACACAGATGCCCTGCGTATATGATGATTTTGTAGGTGAAGCAAAGGCATGCCTGACGCACGAGCAGCGCAATCAAGTCCGCAAGCTTTTGGATTTTCAATTCAAAAGGCACCCCAAGTACAATCTTGATCGTGCGCGGCTCAAATTGGTGGAATACATCGTGCAGCAGCGTGCTGCGGAATTGCTGGATGAATAATCGAATGCCGTATGGGGCTACCCATACGGCATTCTTGTATCATCACGCTTCCCTGCTTTTCTTGCGGCGCTTTAACTGCTCGTCCAGCATCTTGAGGATGCTCTGCTCCATCTGCGCCGCGGTGTAGCCGCGCGGAAAGTATTTGCGGATGGCGTTGACCTCCAGTCGGACGCGCTCCTTTTGATCGGCTTTTTCCTCGCTCATGATCTCAAAAATACGCTCCGGTGAAAGCTGCACGTTCTGTGACAGCTTCTTCATGCGGACAGCCTGCGAAAAAGACGGTGTGCAGTCCTCGGACTGCATGATGTCCCACAGCTCTGCCTGCTCCTGCTTCGTGAGATAGGACAGCTCCACGGCAGGAGATAACGCGATACGCTGCTCGTCTACAAGGTCGAGAATCGGTTTGACGAGGTTGGTGAGGCGGATATAACGCTGAATTGTTCGACCACTTTCATCATCAGAAACGCTGTCTCTTGACTTGTGGCCAACTTGTCCACAAGTTTGGCCCTGATGCTTCAGAGCTTCCAGTTTCATCTTATACGCAAACGCCTTTTCACTCGGCAGCAGGTTCTCACGCTGGATATTGCTGTCCACCATCAAAATAACGGCCTCGTCGTCGGTCATATCTCGCACGAGTACCGGGAGCCTCTCCATTCCCAAAGAAAGCGCCGCGGCCTTTCTGCGGTGTCCTGAGACGATTTCATAGCCATCCTCCGTAGGACGTGCCAGCAGCGGAGACAGTACGCCGTACTGCCGTATGCTGTCGCACAGCGCCTGCATCGCTTCGTCGTCCTTCACCTGAAACGGATGGTCCTTAAAGCCGTACAGCTTGGTCACGGCGATTTTCTGTACTTGTTCACGCATTGTGCTCACCTCCCCTCGCCTTTCGCTCACTCGGCATGGCGATGCAGACGTCCACACGCCACACGGGCTTGTCCCTCAGACGGCTTCCTTTTTCCTTGATTTCCATGGAAAAGAGGTAACCCGAAATCGGCACATTTGCGTTTTCGAGGCGAAACAGCGCCGGAAAGCCTTGTCCCGCCTTGCTTTTCGGGCGTGTGTTACTTTTCGTCTGCGATTTGGGAACCGAGGAGCTGGGACACCTCGAGATGGTCGGCGCGATCGTCCATCAGCTTACGCGCGATTTGAGCGAGGATCAGATCAAGACCGCTGGATTTGACACTTATTTTGTCGACCATACCGCGGGCATCTACCCGCAGTTCGCGTCCGGCACGCCCTGGACGGCGGCGACCATGCAGTCCAAGGGCGATCTCATCACCGACCTGACCGAAGACCTTCCCGCCGAGCAGAAAGCGCGCCCGACCTACGATAACATTCTGCGCCTTTCCGACGACCCCGACGTCAACGACGTCATCAAGTTCCTGCGCGCACGCGAGGTCGTCCACTTCCAGCGCTTCGGCGAAGGTCTGCGCCTTGCCCGCGAGAAGATGAACGAAAAGAACGTCTACTACGTCAACCCGAGCTTTGACAAGTAAAGATTCGTAAAAAAGGAGCGGCATACGCCGCTCCTTTTTTTATGCATTTACGGTGTTACAATGACCGCATCCTCTGCGGTGGCTTCCAGTACGGGCGTATCGGTCAAAGGAAGCACCTGTGCCCGCTTGAGCTCTTCTGCGGTCTGCGTTTTGATCGTGTCGTAACGCAGCAGGATCACGGCAAGTTCGGCGCGCGTGACGGTTGCGCGCGGCGCAATCAGACCCTTGTCGTTGCCGTTCATGAGACCGGTTCCGACTGCCCAGCGCACGGCATCCTTCGCGTAGGCACTCACGCTTGCGCGGTCACGGAACGCCTTGAGATCGGAGGGCTCGGCGTTGCTGAAAATCAGATCCTGCACACTGACAAAGCGCTTGAGCACCGTGCAGAGCTGCTCGCGCGTGAGGCTGTCCTGCGGAGCGAAGACTTCCTCGCTGTAACCGCGCATCACACCGAGACTGGAAAGAAAAGCGATCGCCGGTGCGGCGGGATCGTCTGCGGCAACGTCGGTAAAGGTCATCTCGGTACTTCCCTTGCCCGGCTTCCCTGCCAGCTTCCACAGAGCCGCCGCGGCATCCGCGCGCGTGACGGTGTCGTTCACGCCGAAGTATCCGCCTGCGCCGCTGCTCATGATGCCGTTTTTCAGGCAGAACGCCACGCCGTCATGATACCACTGATACTGCGGCATTTGATACTCCCGTCCGCTCGCGTCGCCGTAGCCGAGCACGAATGCGCGGTAGAGATCCTGCATCCAGGTGTGACCGTTGGCGCGCTTGACGTCGAGGGTGTTGATCATCACGCCGCGCGTGCGCAGGATCTTGGTGTCGTCCGCGGGATCGGCGATCTTGCTCGCGGTGCTGTAAACGTAATACTTTCCGTCCACCTTGCCGAGATACATCATCTCGTGGCCGCTGAAGCTCAGCGCCGTGCCGAGGGGCAGCTTATCAAGAATAAGGCACTTCTCCTCCGTGGACATATTCTCCATGTCGATCTTGGCAACGTTCATGCACCACTGCCAGTTGCCGTTGCGCGCAATGTCGAGACCGAAGCACTCGTAGATAAGCCTCACAAGACCGGAGCAGTCCTCCACATCCATCATGCCGCCCCAGCCGTAGGCGTCGCCGAGGTTCGCCATCGCAATCTTGACGACGTTGCGCTGCGTCAGCGGCAGATAGCCCTCGCTGACGTCCGCCGTCTCGGGAATGAGGGCAAGGCTCTTTTGGTAGCTGCCGTCCTTTGCGCGAACGGGCAGCTCCACGATGTAGTTATGATACGGCGAGCGGTTAGTGACCAGTCCCGTCACCGTCGCGGGATCGATGGAGCGCAGCTTGGTACCGAGCGTTAGCATCCGCTTCGATACCTCGGGGTGCGTGTTGGAGGTACCGGTATAGACCTTGTTGCCGGTCACGACAAGCACCTCATCGTCGGCGATGTCCCACGCACCGAGCCACTCTTCCCTGTCCTTGCAGACGGCGACATCGCTCGCCTTGACCCAGCCGGAGCAGCAGGAAATGCGCGCAAGATAATACTTGCCGTCCTTTGAGGTCGTGTAAATGAGGATCGGCTCGTTGACGCGAATGCCCGAGAGCGCCTGATAGTCAAAATCAGAGTCCGCGGGATCGTCCCAAATCGGGTTATCCGACGGGAAAACCTGCAAAACGGTGCGGTTGACGCAGATGCCGTAGCGCGTCTTCTGCTCCTTGCGCGCGTTGGGATCGGCGCAGTTGTCGATCATCTTCTGATAGTACTTCCAGTCGGCTTTCTTCCCGTCGGGGCCGTACGTCCAGCCGAAGTAGTATTCGGCGTCCGCCGTCGCGGAGGATTGGATCGCCTTGTTGCGCGCGATGCCGTCAAAGGTCTCGGCGCCGGTTTTGAGATCCATCACCGATGTGCCGGAAGCAAGTGCGGTGTCTGCGTTCTGCGCTTTGATCTCCTCGCGCGTCATCATAACGGCGTCTGGATCGTCGGAAAGCGAGGCCCAGAAGTCCGCATCGGACATCTCCGCCGTCACGTCCGGCAGGTACGAAACGGCAGCAAACGCCGGTGCGCTGAGCGAAACGAGGACGCCGAGCGTGAGGACGACTGATAACATTCGTTTAGATACGTTCTTCATTTTTTTGCTCCTTAAAATTTGCTGTCTTTATTATTGCATATTTTCCTGCTGTGTCAAGCGTTGACGGGCGGAAAAGAGTGTGATAAATTATCAATAAACAAATGAAAAGGTCGGAGGCTGCGGCGATGAAAACGCTGATCGAACTTTATGACGAGCGACCGCTGGAAAACGTGCTCTCGACGGAAGTATTTCGTCCCGAGCGCACGGTGTTTCTCTGCCCGCAGGAGATCGCGCAGGACAAAAAACGTCAGGAGCAGCTGCGCTCATATTTTCATCATCGCGGCATCGGCCCTGAGCTTGTTTTTGTGGAAGCGAGCCGTTACAGCTCGATGAAGCTGAAAAAGAGCCTGCAGAAGATCGTGGAGACCTATCCCGACTGCGTGCTCGACATCACGGGTGGATCGGATTCCGCGCTTTTCGCCGGCGGACTTGTCAGCGCGGAGCTGGGGCTTCCCGCCTTCACTTACAGCCGCAAAAAGAACCGCTTTTTCAACATCTATAACGCGCCTTTCGAGGACGGCGTCGAATGCACGCTTTCCTACGGCGTGGAGGATTGTTTCCTGATGGCGGGCGGCGCGGTACGTCGAGGGCGCGTCGACAATGCCGTGCTGAAAAACTATATGGCGCTTATTGACCCGTTCTTCTCCCTCTATCTCGTCCACCGCACGAACTGGGCGCACATCGTAAATTACCTCCAGCGCGTTTCGCAGCTTCCGGTGGATGCACCGCTGACGCTCCATGTAGATGGCGCGTACACGGTCAAGGGCGAGCGCGGCAGTCGTATTTCCGCGCCGGAAGCGGCGCTTGTCGGCCTTGAAAAGATCGGAATGCTAAAAAACCTTACGATCAAACGCGGCGAGCGCATCAGCTTCGATTTTGCCGACGCACAAATCAGAACGTGGCTGCGCGACATCGGCAGCGTCCTGGAGCTTTACATCTATAAAGCCTGTCTCGATACCGGCATCTTTCAGGACGTTCACACGAGCGTCATCGTCGACTGGGAGGGCGATTTTCAGCGCGACAACGTCACCAACGAGATCGATGTGGTGGCGACGCGCGGCATCGTGCCGGTGTTTATCAGCTGCAAGACCTGCGACGTCAGCACCGAGGCGCTCAACGAGCTTGCCATCCTGCGCGACCGCTTCGGCGGCGCGATTGCGCGTGCGATGATCGTCACGGCGGAGCGCTGCCGTGCCATCACGCGCCACCGTGCCAGCGAGCTCGGCATCGACGTGATCGACCTCGACGATCTCAAATCACATAAGATCACAGGGCGGCTCATCCACCTGATGGATCGGAAGTAAATCAAACATATTAGAATAAAAAGGAGCGGTTTTCCGCTCCTTTTCTGATGTTCTTTGCACTTTTTACCGCTTTAGTGTCCGCAGATATGCCTTCTGCTCGTCCGTGATGCGATAGCTCTCGATCGCCTTTTGAATGGTCTTGTTATGCGTCCACGGCGCAAGGCGCTGCTCCAAAAGAATCGGCAGCGCGGCATCGTACTGCTTGGCAAGCGCCGTCGCAAAATACCACGCGATCATCATGTTGATGTAGTATTCCTCGCTGCGCAAAACTGCCACGGAGTCAAGGTACTCCGGCGCAAAGTCCTCGTCCAAGTAGTGCGACAGGAGCATTTCGATCCCGAAGCGCACAGTGTAGACCTTGCCTGATGCGAGCCACCGCCGGATATGCGGCAAAAGCTCAGATCTGTGCTTTTTGAACACCTTCGGACTGAGCAGGTCGCAGGTCGCCCAGTTGTCGATGTATGGCAGAAAGGCATCGAGCCGCTCGATCACACGGTCAAACACTTTCTCCTCGCAGAGGATGAAGCCGTGGAGGTTGTTTTCGTCGTAATACCCGTGCGGCAGCGCGTCCAAAAACGCACCGACGTCTCCTCGTTTGGCAAATTCTTTGGCGAGCTTCCTTAGCTCCGGCGTGCGTACGCCGATGATCGTGTTTTTGTCCACGGTCGGCATCAGCTTCGCCTGAAAATCGCGGTATTTCATATCCTGTAAGGTAAAAAGCCTTTGCAGGATTTCTTCGCGTATCTCCATCATTTTGTCTCTTTCAGCCGCGCAAGGATCGTCTCATCCGCGGGGCAGAACGCGTAGTGGTCGATCTCCCCCACCGTGATCCATTGAATGTCGTTGTGTTCGAGCATCTTAGGCGTACCCTCTGCAATCGACGCATTGAAGAGCGTCAGATGTACCGTGAGATCGGGGTACTCATGCACCACGTCCATGAATATGTCGCGCACCGCGACGGTCACGGCAAGCTCCTCGCGGCATTCGCGGATGAGCGCCTGCTCCTTCGTTTCGCCTTTTTCCACCTTGCCGCCGACAAACTCCCACAGTAGCCCACGCGCCTTGTGCGCGGGACGCTGACAGATCATAAATCTCCCGCCCTCCCAGATGAGGGCCGCCACCACTTCCGTCATATTCTACACTTATCGCGTCGGGATGACTTCCAGCCAGTAGCCGTCGGGGTCGAGGATGAAATAGATGCCCATTTTGGGATTTTCGAAGCAGATGCAGCCCATCTCCTCATGCTTCTTGTGCGCCGCCTCGTAATCGTCCGCACGCAGCGCAAGGTGGAACTCGCACTCGCCGAGGTCGTACTTCTGCGGATGGTCGCGCAGCCACGTCAGCTCCAGGCGAAAATCCGTCTTCCCGTCGCCAAGATAAACGATAATGAAGCTGCCGTCTTCTGCGACCTTACGTTCGCCCACCGGCTCAAGCCCGAGCGCCTCCTTGTAGAACGCGAGGGACTTATCGAGGTCTGCAACATTGAAATTGAAGTGATTAAAGGTAAACATGGCTCTTCCTCCCTATTTATAACAGGCTTAATTGCCCGTCGTCATTCTCGTTTGTATCGACATCTTCTCCGAGCATCGCGAGGAATTCCTCCTCCGTCAGCACGGGGATGCCCAGCTCCTGCGCTTTCTTGAGCTTTGAGCCGGCGGCCTCGCCCGCGACGACGTAGGTCGTCTTTTTCGATACGCTCCCGCTCGCCTTGCCGCCGCGCGCTTCGATCAATGCCTGCGCATCATCGCGGGAAAATTTTTCGAGCGTGCCGGTCAGCACGAACGTCATCCCCGCAAAGCGGTCATCCGTCGGCTGTTCATTCGACACCATATTGACGCCCGCCTCGCGGAGCCTGCGCAGCAGGTCTTTGGACTGCTCGCTTGCAAACCAGTCGCGCAGGAAGTGCGCGGTGATCTCGCCGATGTCATCCACGGCGGTCAAGTCCTCGACCGTCGCGTTCTGTAGCGCCTCCATCGAGCCGAACCGCTGTGCGAGCACCTTTGCCGCCTTTGCGCCGATCTGACGGATGCCGAGCGCGCAGAGGAGCTTGGATAAATCGTTATTTTTCGACCGCTCGATGGCGTTGACCGCGTTCTGTGCGGACTTGAGACCCATGCGGTCGAGCTGCGCGATATCCTGCACGGTAAGCGTGTAGAGGTCGGCGGGATTGCTGACAAGTCCCGCGTCGATGAGCGATTGCAGCACCGCGGGACCGACGCCGTCAATGTCCATCGCGTCGCGCGAGGTGAAGTGCTGCAAGCGCCGCAAAAGCTGCGCGGGACACTCCGCGCCCGTGCAGCGCATCGCCGCGCCGTCGAGGTCGCGCACGACCTTCGCCCCGCACACGGGGCAAGTTTCCGGCAGATGATACGGCTTCGTCCCGTCAGGACGCTTGTCCGTCTCCACGCGCACGATCTCGGGGATGACCTCCCCCGCCTTCTGTACGATCACCGTGTCGCCGATGCGGATGTCTTTTTCCGCGATAAAATCCTGATTGTGGAGCGTCGCGTTCGTGACTGTCGTCCCCGCAAGGCGCACCGGCTCGACCACGGCTTTCGGGGTAAGAACGCCCGTGCGCCCCACCTGCACCACGATGTCCACAACTTTGCTCGGCTTCTGCTCCGGCGGGTACTTGAACGCCACCGCCCAGCGCGGCACTTTCGACGTGGAGCCAAGCACCGTGCGGTCTGACAAGTCATTCAGCTTTACGACC
>JAZLIU010000090.1:0-3549 GCA_045617565.1 Oscillospiraceae bacterium | reverse complement strand
CGGCATTTTCAACTTTGTTTTCATTGCCATGGAGGCGCTCGTACAGACCTTTGCGGGCAACTTCCTCTACGGCTACTCCCACGTCTCTGACTCTTTCGTTGCGATGTTCCTCTCGCCCCTGTTCCGGCTTTACAGCAGTCTGAATGCGAGCAAGGTCTATCCCAAAACGGCGGACAGCGGCATCCTCTGGGACGCCGAGCCGATCGGTGTGACCGTGAACGGCTTCCGCTACGTCCTGCTTTACGCGCTTGCAGGCGTTGTGATTGCTGCGATCGCGCTGCTGCTCTACCGCAAGCGCAAGAGCGAGGCGACCGGCTCCACCGTCGCGGTCACATGGCTGCGCCCCGTGTTCAAGTACGGCGTGGCGCTGTGCTCGGCGTTCTCGTTCGGTCAGCTCCTGAGCTATTTCGTCTTTGAACTGACAGAGTCCAACTATGAGACCGGCGCACTCATCGGCACGATCGCTTGTATGGTCTTTGCGGGGCTGCTGGGCTACTACGCGGCGGAAATGCTGCTCAAAAAGAGCTTCCGCGTGTTCAAGACTTCCTGGAAGGGTGCGCTCGCCACGGCGCTTGCGCTTATCCTCATCGGCGTTTCGTTCCCGCTCGATCTCACGGGGTACCAGAGCTACGTTCCCGATGAGGGCGAGGTCAAGTTTGCGCAGGTCAACATTTACAGCGACGGCAACATCAGCAACTGGTTCGATCTTTACGAGCCGGAGAGCATCGCGCTGCTGCGCGACGCGCACCATGCCTGCATCGTTGATAAGCCGCGGCAGATCGGCATCAACCGTCAGGAGCCGCAGGAGCATTACTGCTACTTCAACATCAGCTACTTGCTCACCGACGGCACGCAGGTCTCGCGCCGCTACGATCTGAGCCTTGATCCTGCGATGCTTTCCGATCCGTCTTCGCCCGAGACCGCGATCACTGCGCTTGCGAGTTGCCCCGAGGTCACGCAGTGGCGTATCCTCGGCGGTAAGCTGCCCGAAAACTGGGAGGATGTTCGCGTCACGGGCGGCCATGTGGATTGCAGCTACTATCCGAATGGGGAATATGACCGCAGCGACGACGCCGAGCTGGACGCGATACAGGCAAACAATGTCTTTATCGCGCTGATGCAGGACTGCGCGGAGGGCAACGTCGAGGCCGCAACGCTCTTCGGTGAAAACGAGATCGGCAGAGAGCCCACAACCAAGCCGAGCATCCCCGACAAGTATTACCTCAACGTCGAGCTGTGGTACTACGACGCTTCCGACACGCCGCACACCGTTGCGGTGGAGAGCTACAAGTACGATGCCACCGTAGAGTACAACGGCGCGCTCTACACCCACATCACGCCGGAGATGACCGCCACGACCCAGACGCTGCGCGAGATGAATCTGATCGAAATTCCGTGGTATAAATAAAAACATACCAACATAAAAAAATGCGCTCACGAAAGTGAGCGCATTTTTGCACATATTTTGTTACGGGTTCTTTCCCTCGATGAACTGCATGATCATCTCGCCGGTGAGGGCGACGCCCGCGTCGGTGTAGGTCGCCTTGAGCTCGTCGCGCGTGAGGAAGCGTGCCTCGGCAAGCTCCACATCGTCGATGTGGATGTCGTCGCTGCCGTCCACCTCGCACCAGAAGCCGACCAGCAGACCGCCGGTGGAGATGCCCCACGGCTGCGTCTTGTAGTATTTGAGGTTCTTGACCTTGAGGCCGGCCTCCTCCATCACCTCGCGGCGCACCGTGTCTTCGACCGTTTCGCCGATCTCGGTGAAGCCAGCGACGAGCGCGGTGAGCTTCGCGTTCGGGCGGTTGTAGCGCGTGAGCAGGAGCTTATCCCCGTTTGTCACACCGACGATGACCGACGGCATGATCTTCGGGAAGATCATGTTGCCGCACTTGGGGCACTTGAGCATTCGCAGCTCGCCGTCGTGCTCGGTGGGATTGCCGCAGTGCCCGCAAAAGCGGTTGTCTGCGTACCACGAGGCGAGGTGGAAGCCCGTGACGGCGGCATACGCCACGTCGCGCGGCTGCACGGTGCGAAACAGGTTGATGTCCTGATACTCATACGGCGCAAGCGTCAGCGTTTCGTCGCTGCGGCAGAGGAAATAATTCCGCTCGTCCACGGCGAAGAGATAGGTGTAATCGCTCTCCACGCCCGCGAATTCCGCGTAGGTCGGCAGCACGAGCGTACCGTCCGATTCTACGCGGCAGAGAAGTTTTCTTGAGAGGAAGTGCAGTACGGTGCTCTTTTCGTCGATCTTGCGCTCCGGATGGTACTGATTGTCCAGCGTTTTCGGTGCGATGTCCTGAATCACGGGAATGCCCCCTTTGTTTTTTCTGCCGCTTATTGTACTCCGCGGCGTTTCAATGTGCAAGTAGCGCTAACTGATATTTTTGCGTGACATTTACATATTACTGTGATAAAATAAATCGAATTTTGAAGAAAAGGGTGTTTTTATGAAATCCCTGCGTGAACTTTATAAGATCGGCAGAGGCCCGTCCAGCTCCCACACGATGGGCCCCGAGCGTGCGGCAAAGTGGTTTCGCGGCGAGACGCCGGACGCCGAGCGATACGAGGTCATTCTTTACGGTTCGCTTGCCAAGACCGGCGTGGGCCACGGTACCGACCGCATTTTGCTTGAAACGCTCGCCCCTGTGCCAACGCAGATCGTTTTCCAAAACGAGCTGCCCGCGGAGGACGCGCACCCCAATACGCTCGATTTCATCGCCTATCGCGGCGGGGAAGTCCTCAAGCGCACGCGGGTGGAGTCCGTCGGCGGCGGCAGCGTGCGTATTGACGGAGAGCGCGCGCTGACAGCGCCGCATATCTATCCCGAAAACTCATTCGCCGAAATTCAGCAATTCTGCAAGTGGCGCTATATCACGCTGACGGAGTATGTCGAAATGAACGAAGGCGCCGACATTTGGGACTTTTTGCAGACGGTTTGGGACACGATGAAGCAATCGGTCGAGGACGGCATCCGCGCCACGGGCGTTCTTCCCGGCGGGCTGCATCTTGACCGCAAGGCGAAGATCCTCTATGAGTCGGTGAAGGACGACGATCCCGAGCAGGTCAAGGAGCTCAAGCGCGTGTGCGCCTACGCCTACGCCGTCGCCGAGCAGAACGCGGACAACGGCGTTGTCGTTACCGCGCCGACCTGCGGCTCCTGCGGTATCGTGCCCGCTGTGCTGTACTATATGCAGGAAAAGTACGGGTACAGCGATGAAAAAATTCTCCGCGCACTGGCGGTCGGCGGCATTTTCGGGAACCTTATCCGCCGCAACGCGTCCATTTCCGGCGCGGAATGCGGCTGCCAGGCGGAGGTCGGCAGCGCGACGTCCATGGCGGCTGCCGCCATGTGTGAGCTGCTGGACTATCCCATCGAGGAGGCGGAGTACGCCGCCGAGATCGCGATGGAGCATTCGCTGGGACCCACCTGCGACCCCATCTCCGGTCTTGTCCAGATCCCCTGCATCGAGCGCAACGCCGTTGCCGCCAAGCGCGCGATGGACGCCTGCAACCTCGGTCATATTCTTGTCGGCACGAGAAACG
>JAZLIU010000089.1:0-3171 GCA_045617565.1 Oscillospiraceae bacterium | reverse complement strand
CCAGAGCGAGCAGCGTGATATAAAGCGACTCCGCCAGCATAACGTACTGATTCTGCGCGGTCTCAAGCTGGAGCTTGGCGCCCTCGTACGTTTTTTGCAGCTTGCCGTTTTTGATGTCGTCAAACTGCTCCTTGAGTGCGTCATACTGCGCCTGAAGCTGGGCGTTGGTCGACTCGGTAAATGCGAACTGTAACATACTCAGTCCGGTCTGCAGTCCCATGATCGCGCTGGCAAATGTTTTCTC
Source organism: Oscillospiraceae bacterium (assembly GCA_045617565.1). Taxonomy (GTDB): domain Bacteria; phylum Bacillota; class Clostridia; order Oscillospirales; family Oscillospiraceae; genus Hominicoprocola. The sequence continues at coordinate 2,927 of JAZLIU010000089.1, read as the reverse complement.
GCTCAAGTTGTCACTTTGAGCGTATCCGTTCAGCGCAGCATTCAGCATCTCCATCCCCGGACTGCTTCCCCCACTGCTGGTCAATTCCCACTGCATATCTGCAATCCTGTTGAGCCCATCGCGTGCCTGATCTTCAAGCTTCTTATAATCGATTTCGTCGATGCTCGCAATGCTCTCGCCCCATGCAAGCACTGTATAATTTTTCCCCTTTACGCGCTTTTCAAGGCTCTCAAACGTAAGCGTCCCTTCGGCGTCCTGCACCGCAGCCGTTTCCTCCGCTTCGGTCTCCTCGGTTTTGGTCTCATTCGCCGTTTCGCTTTTTTCTTCGTCAACCGCTGTAGCGGACGCGCTGAGAAGTGAAAGCACCATCACAAGCGCGAGCAGTAAAGCCATCCATTTCTGTTTCATTGTTTCTTCCCTCCTGTATTGCCGCTGCCGTTTCGTATGATCTCAACGCGCTCGGTCAGGATGCTGCGCTGCCGGGCGTACTTACTTTTGTCCCACAGCGTTTCGAGCATACTGCACACCAGCGCAAAGATCAAAAGATGGAACACGTTCGTGATAAAATCCTCGTCCTGTCTGCATAGAACCGACCGGTCGAGCTTTTCAAAAAGCTGCGGCAAAACGCGCTCGGCGTTCCCCTCCAGCATCCCGTGTACGTCCATGCTCTGATTGAGCTTGAGGATCTTGACGCACGGTGCAAGCTCCGCGACGGGATCGCCGTCCGCGGTGATGAGCAGGTCGAACATCCGCAGCGGCATTTCAAAAATGTCGCCGTCCGCCTCGATGAGCGCACGCTCCAGCGTTTTAATATAGCTCTCCTTCATGCTGTCGAGCAGGAAGAAAAACAAGTCCTCTTTCCCCTCAAAATACTGGTAAAAGCTCCCGCGCGGAATGCGGGCGCCCTGCACGATGCGGTTGATGGACGCCTCGGCAAACGTCGTGCGGGCAAACTCCTCCGTCGCCGCGCACAGCAGCCGCTCGCGCTTTTCCTGCGGTAAGCGGAAAAATGTACTGCTTGGCATACTTTCGCCTCCTTATGACACATTGTCGTAAAATGACAACCTGTCATAAATTATACGCACGCCATCCCCTCCTGTCAACCGAAAAACTGTGAATAATCCGTAAAAAAAGCGACAAAAAAAAGAAAGGCACGGCGTAAGCCGTGCCTTTCCAAAGGGAGAAGGATTACTTGTTCTTCTGGGCTTCCAGATAGTCGTTGAGCTCGCTGTTGACGATGTCCGTGATGAACATATGGCCGGGAGCGTGGGTGATCATGATGGGGGGCTTGGCGTTCTCGACGGCAGCCTGGGGCGTCACGCCGCAGGGCCAGAACACGGGGATCTCACCCTCGTAAATGTCAACGGCATCGCCGAAGTCGGGCTTCATGGCGTCAACGCCGATCGCCTCAGCAGGGCCCATGTGATAGGGAGCGCCGTGGACGTTGGGCATCTTGACGGTGATCTCGTACGCCTTCTTGGCGTTTTCGGGAGTCATCGGACGCATGGAGCAGACGGTCGGGCCGCTGAACGGACCGACGGGAACGGTCGGGAACAGAGGAACCTTGAACATCGGGACGTTGCGCTTCTGCGCGATGTGACGAACCTCGATGCCCTCGCGGAGCAGAGCCTCTTCGAAGGAGAAGGAGCAGCCGATCAGGAAGCCGACATAGCCTTCCTTCCAGTACTCGGAAACATCGGTCAGCTCTTCGCCGGTCCACTTGCCGTCACGATAGATGCGGTACTTGGGGATATCGGTGCAGATGTTGCCGCCTTCGCCCATGGCGTGCGTTTCGGGCGTACCCTTGATGATCTCAAGGATGGGGCACGGGAACGGGTTCTTCTTGGCATATTCCTCGAAATCGGCAGCGTACTCGGGGGGCAGGATGACGAGGTTGGCCTGCGCGTAACCGGCGCACATACCGGAGGTCGGGAAGTCGATCTTGCCTTCGCGGATGATCTGACGGACCTCAGAGGGCTTCATGTTAATATAAGGGGTAATATCAAATGCCATGGTATTTCTCCTTTTTTAAAAATTTTTGATTAAGCGCGGGACACTGCGGTGCACAGCGTCTTGAGCGCAGCGCGCTGGGTGAGCAGAGCGTCCTGTGCGGCAGCGACGCTGACCTTGACAAAGCGGACTCTGTCGCCGGCCTTGAGCTGCGCGAGGATGCGGAAGTCTGCGGAAATGACGTTGGCGATCTTGGTGTAGCCGCCGGTCGTCTGACGGTCGGAAAGCATGATGATGGGCTTACCGGCAGTCGGCACCTGAATGGCACCGAAGGCGATACCGTCGGAAATGATGTCACCGCTTTCGCCCTTGTGCTCGATGACCTCGCCGTCGAGACGGCAGCCCATGCGGTCAAACTCGGGTGTGACGATGTACGGTTCATTCAGGAAGGTGTCGATACCGTGCTCGGTGAACATATCATCCTGCGGGCCGAGGACCACGCGGATGATATACTCTGCGCGCGGAACGAATTCCGGCCAGATGTGGCGCACGTTCAGACCGCGCAGGTCGGGATTGGGCGCGCGGAAGCCGATGGTGTCGTCCTTCTGGAGCTTGCGGCCCTCAAAGCCGCCGATCTTCGCCTTCATGTAGGTGGAGCGGCTGCCCATGACGGGTGCAATGTCGAGACCGCCGGCAAACGCGATGTAGGCGCGGCAGCCGGAGCGCAGGCCGTTGAAGCGGAGCGTTTGCCCTGCTTCGACGCGGACGGCGGCATAGTTGGCGATGGGCTGATTGTCAACGGTGGGGCCGAGGTCGCCGCCGGTGATGGCGATGACGTTGGCGGCGTTGAAACGGATCTGGGGACCCATCATCCTGCACTCCAGCACGGCCTCGTCCTCGGGATTATCCACGAGGATGTTGGCGATGCACATGGCACGGGGATCGACGGCGCCGGAAACGGGCACGCCGAACTGCTG
>JAZLIU010000088.1:0-3885 GCA_045617565.1 Oscillospiraceae bacterium | reverse complement strand
AGTCTGGACGAGGACGCCGAGTTTTCGCTCGAGAGCATCCTCGCCGAGTTCGGCGGGGATGACGCGACGCGCGCACAAGCGGAAAAAGAACCGACGCCTCCGCCGATGCTGGAGGACGCGGACGATATTTCCGCCCCGCTTGCGCCGACCGACGACAATGCTTCCGCGGGCGTCACGCTGCGCTCTGTGCTGGAGCAAACGGTGCAGACCGTGATGAGCGAGCAGAAAAACGAGCCCGTTTTGGAGCCGCCGAAGCGGCGGGGACTGTTTTCCCGCCGCACCCTGCAGGAGACCGAGCAGCTCTACGAAAAGGCGGAAAAAGTGTCCCACGGAGAAACTGTGGACGAAGAAGAGCCGGAGGAGGAATATGCGCCGGACATCCCCTTTGAGGAAACGCTCGCTGAGTGCCGCAGCTCGCTTGCCGCGTCGCGCAGGGCGAGCCGCGCCGTCGGGATCCTGGCACTGCTGATGTGGATTCCACTCGCCGTCGATTATTTCGGATATATGCCCGCGTTGTACGCACAAGAGCCGCTGCTGCGGACGCTGCCGTATCTTGCCTGCGAATTGCTTGCGTGTATCTTTGGGCGCGGCGTGTTTACCGCTGCGTGGAAAAAACTGCGTGACGGCGCCGCTTCCTATGAGCTGCTTGCCGCGCTTTTGTGCCTCGTCACGCTCATCGACACCGTGCTGTGCCTGCTGCCGGAGCGCACCGACGCGCCGACGCCGTTCCACGCGTTCGCCGTGCTCTCGCTCTTTGCTTCTCTGCGCGGTCAGGTTTGCCGAGGACGCGGCGTGTACGACACTGTTCGCGTCGCCGCGATGGGCGAGCCGCCCTATGCGGTCACCGTGACCGCGCTCGGTGCCGCCAAGAGCGGCGGGGAGACCGCCGGCTTTTCCGGCTGTTTGCAGCATGAGGACGAAGCATCGCGTGCGCAGCGTGTGCTGCTGCCGGTCATTCTGGCGGCGTCGCTTGTTTTTGCCGTGCTTGCCACGGTGGAGTGCGGTTCTCCGTGGCTTTTCGTGTGGGACCTTTCCGCCATCCTCTGCGGCGCGGGCGTGCTTGCGCTTCCGCTCATCTATCCCCATTCGCTCAAAAAACTCGCGAAGCGTCTGGCAAGGAGCGGCGGCGCGGTCGCCGGCTTTGCGGGGGCGGAGGAGATCCGCGCGAGCAACTGCGTCATTCTCACCGACGGCGACCTGTTCCCACCCGGAACGGTCACACTCAACGGACTGAAGGTCTACGGCGAAGAGAGCGGCAAGGTCATCTCCTACGCCGCCACGATGGCGCACGCCTCAGACTGCGGACTTTCGCGCCTGTTCGATAATCTCCTGCTCAGCGACGGCGGACATCTCCAGCCGCTCGACGATCTGAACTTTTATGAAGAGGGCGGCATCAGCGGCATGATCCACGGCGAAACGGTGCTGTTCGGCACGCTTGCGTTCTTCCGCAAAAAGCGCGTCCCGCTCCCGAAGGACATCAAGCTGCAAACGGGCGTCTACCTCGCCGTCGACGGGGCGCTCGTCGCCGTGTTTGCCGTGAAGTATATGGCGGCGGAGAACGTCGACTGGGCGCTCCACGCGCTGCACCGCAGCCACATCACGCCCGTGCTCGCTGTGCGCGACGGCAACATCACCCCCGCGCTCTTGAAGCGCAAATTCGGTACCGACGCGCGCGCCGTGTTCCCCAAGCTCTCCACGCGCCTTGCACTCTCCGAGCGCGGCGGCGGGCGGCCCTTTGCGCTGCTGTACCGCGAGGGGCTGATGCCCTACGCCGAGGTCGCGCTCGGCAGCAAGCGATTGTGCCGGGCGGTGCGCATCGGCAACGTACTTGCGTTTTTCGGCAGTATCGCGGGGACGCTTTTGGCGTTTTACCTCACCTTTGTGGGGGCGTACAGCGCGCTCCATCCGCTCATGATGCTCGCCTTTTCGGCGCTCTGGACGCTCGCCGCGCTCATCGACGCCGCATTCGTCGACCGCTATTGATGCAATTTACCGAAAATTTCGTCCAAAACGCAAAAATTGTTGTTGTATTAGAGAATTTTTTATTATATAATTCACCCGTTGAGTATTTTCCCGTATGGGATTTACAGTTGGAAGGAGAAAACCCCTATGAGTGCTAAAGACGTACGCAATATCTGCCTGCTCGGCCACGGCGGCAGCGGCAAGACCACGCTCGCCGAGAGCATGCTCTTCATGACCGGCGGCACCGACCGCTTCGGCAAGACCACCGACGGCAACACCACCTGCGACTATGACCCCGAGGAGATCAAGAGAAATATCTCCATTTCCCTTGCCATCGCCCCCGTGAAGTACAAGAACGTCAAGATCAACGTCCTCGACGCGCCCGGCAACTTCGACTTTGCCGGTGAAGCCCTCTCCGCCATCCGCGCTGCGGAATGCGCGGTGCTGGTGTGCGGCGCGAAGGACGGTCTTTCCGTTGGCGCGCAGCGCACTTGGAAGATGCTGGGCAAGAAGCCCCGCATGATCTTCATCAACCGCACCGATGAAGACAACTCCAGCTACGCCGACTGCCTCGCCGCTCTCAAGGAGAAGTTCGGCGGCGCCGTCGCCCCCATCGTCGTCCCCGTGACGGACGATGCCGGCCATGTCACTGCCATTGTCGACCTGCTGCACAACAAGGCCTATGAGGCCAAGGGCGGCAAGGCTGCCGAGTGCGCCATTCCCGCCGCCGTCAAGGATGAGGCCGAAGCCGCCCGCGCTGAGCTGATGGAAGCCGCCGCCGGCGCCGACGAAGAGCTGATGGAAAAGTTCTTCGACACGATGGAGCTCTCCGATGCCGAGATCGCCAAGGGTCTCAAGCTCGGCGTGAAGGACGGCAGCGTCGCTCCCGTGCTCTGCGGCAGCGCCGTCACGGGTCTCGGCGTCGATATGCTGATGCAGACCGTGCTCGATCTCGTTCCCGTCGCGACCGATATGGAAGCTGAAAATGCCAAGGATGACGACGGCAAGGACATCGAAGTCGCCTTCGACGAGAACGGCGCAACCGCCGCCATCGTCTTCAAGACCATTTCCGACCAGTACGGCAAGTACTCCCTCGTCAAGGTCGTGCGCGGCAAGGTTACTTCCGATATGTCCCTCTACAACCCCACCACGAACAACACCGAAAAGCTCGGTCGTCTCTACACCATCAAGGGCAAGAAGAACGAGGAAGTCAAGGAGATCTGCTGCGGCGACATCGGCGCCATCGCCAAGATGGACCGCGTCAAGACCGGCGACACCCTGTGCGACGCCAAGAACGTCGTCGTGCTCCAGGGCATGGACTTCGCTGAGCCCTGCTACTCCCGCGCCATCGCGCCCAAGGCGCGCGGCCAGGAGGATAAGCTCGGCACCGGCCTCAACCGTCTGAACGAGGAAGATCCGACCTTTACCGTCACCAACAACGCCGAGACGCATCAGATCGTCGTCTCCGGCGCCGGCGATATCCAGATCGACGTGCTGTGCGCCAAGCTCAAGTCCCGCTTCGGCGTGGATGCCGAGCTCGACACCCCGCGCGTTCCCTACCGTGAGAGGATCCGCAAGACCGTCCAGAAGCAGGGCCGTCACAAGAAGCAGACCGGCGGCTCCGGTCAGTTCGGTGACGTTTGGGTCCGCTTTGAGCCGAACGAAGAGTCCGAAGAGATGGTCTTTGCCGAGGAAGTGTTCGGCGGCTCCGTCCCCAAGAACTTCTTCCCCGCCGTCGAAAAGGGCCTGCGCGAAGCCTGCCTGCACGGCCCGCTCGCCGGCTACCCCGTCGTCAACCTCAAGGCCGTTCTGTACGACGGTTCTTATCACCCCGTCTACTCCACCGAAATCGCGTCCAAGTCCGCCGCGAACCTCGCCTACAACGCCGCTATGCCCGAAGCTTCTCCGGTTCTCCTTGAGCCG
>JAZLIU010000087.1:0-6485 GCA_045617565.1 Oscillospiraceae bacterium | reverse complement strand
CACAAACAAAGTTCCCGTCTTTTTCAATGAAGCCGCCCAGGGGGGCTAATGAAGGAATGAATACGCTCCGCTAATGAAGAAATGAAAGTGAGAAAATAGGAGAAATTGGCGACTTCGCTTCATTAGGGCGGAGCCCGTCTTCATTAACGAGCGGAGCGAGTGTCTTCATTTCGCTTCATTTAATAAAATTGACACTATATCTTTCCTTTGTTATAATTGTTCTGAAAAGAGGTGTTTTTATGAGGAATGATCCTTTATCCGTCCAGTCTATGGATTTTGCCGTCTCAATCCTCAACCTCGTCAAATCCCTCAAAGCAAAGCACGAAACGATCATCTCCAATCAGATCGGGCGCAGCGGAACGAGCATCGGCGCGAACATCCGCGAGGCGCAGTACGCGCACGGCACGGCGGACTTCACTGCAAAATTGCAAATTGCCCTCAAGGAAGCGAATGAAACAGGCTACTGGCTTGAACTGCTTTATAAAACCGCTTACTTATCCGAGCAGGAATATAAGAAACTGGACGCCGCCTGCACCTCCCTCCGCGTGATGCTCATTTCGTCGCTCAATACGGTGAAGGCGAAGCAGTGAGATAATTCGGCAGGATATAAGGGGAATGAACTGATGAAGTTTGAATACATGGAATATCATAGATCTCCTGCAGACGCTGAACTGCTTGCTGACATTAAAAGAGTATCAGTTGAAGTCACCCCGCCTCTTTCAATGAGCAAGTATAAAGATTACGGGATGTTTGATGTGTCTACAGTAAGTAGGCGATTTGGCAGTTGGATTCATGCTCTTGAACTTGCAGGAATAACAGCCGATATTACCAACAGAAAGCATTCAAAGGAAGAATTGTTTTCAAACATGGAACGTATATGGATTGCAAAAGGAAAGCAGCCTGTACGAGCAGATATGAATGACAAATCACTTTCTTCAATTTCCAGCGGTGCCTATCTGCGCTCGTTCGGAACGTGGAATAACGCTTTACAGGCATTTGTTGCATATATTAATGAAAATGATACACAAGAGGCGTCAAAAACAATATCAGACCGCAAACACAATAACCGCGACATCAATCTCCGTCTGCGTTTCCGCGTTATGCAGCGCGACAATTTCAAATGCTGTGCCTGCGGAGCATCCCCTGCGAAAGATCCCTCCGTCGAGTTACATATTGACCATATCATCCCGTGGTCAAAGGGCGGTGAGACGGTAATGGAAAACCTGCAAACTCTTTGCTCCAAATGTAATCTCGGAAAAAGCGACCTTATGTAATATCAATTTTCGCTACTTTTCGTCTGACTTCCCCCTATTTTCGCTCTGTTTATATAATCTTTGATAAAAATTCTCAAACGTCTTTTGGTGTTTGGGAATTTTTATTTTGTGCCATACGCAACCGCGGGTTGCGTGCAATTTCCGGAAGCTTATGCTACACTGTCATAAAACAGGGCAGGAGGTATTCTTGTGGAAACAAAAGACGTTTTATATGAGCTTCGCACAAAGCATGAGCTGACGCAGGATGAATTGGCGGAAAAAGTATTCGTAACCCGGCAGGCGGTGTCCCGCTGGGAAAAGGGCGAAACGGTACCGAATTCCGAAACACTAAAGCTGCTGTCAAAATTCTTCAACGTGTCCATCAACACGCTGCTCGGCTCGCCGCGTCCGCTGATCTGCCAATGCTGCGGCATGCCTCTGGAGGATGCGATCATCAGTCATAACAGCGACGGGACGCTGAACGAGGACTACTGTAAATGGTGTTACGCCGACGGCACTTACACTTACAGCAATATGGACGACTTGATCGACGTGTGCGTGAAGCACATGGCAGGTGACGGCTTTACCGAAGAGCAGGCGCGTTCTTATATGAAAGAGACGCTGCCGAAGCTCGATTACTGGAAGCGCTACGAAGAACTCAGCGATCACGGGGAGTTTGAAAAATTCAAGGCAAAGCTGATCGATGAGATCAACGCGCTTCATATTGAGGGCATGCCGAAGCTGGAAAAGCTGAATGCACTTGTCGGTCAGTTTGTCAATCTTGAATACCGGCTTCCGAACGGTGCCTGTGTCAAGTTTCTGAACGATCAGACGACCTATCTGGGCAATCAGCTCGAAAGCGAATTCGGCGGGGATCGCTGCTTCGGCGTCCTTGCGAATATGGATTTTATTATGGTTTGCACCTATGGACGGGATGGGACGGATCCGGAGCTGATACTCTATAAAAAAAGATGACTTTCACGCCGAGCCCTCTTATCCATTCGATCCAAGATCTGCGCACCGTTTGGTCTGACTTACCCTTATTTGCGCACCGTTTAGTCGGGCTCTCACAAAATCCGAGGTATGCCTTATGGCATGGCTCGGATTTTTATTGCTTGCGCGCCGCTTGAACTTTTGAAAGTAATGTGATAGCATAAATGAAAAAAAGGATTACGATAGATTTAAGGAGGTAATATAATGACGCAAGATTTTAAGGACGCATTGCAGAGCATCAACGAGGGTGTTCAAAATCATACGCTCACAAAGCAGAGCTCCGATGCCATGTTATCCATTCTGCTCCACGAAGCTGAAGCCGTCAGCTATTTCGATGATGACGGACACGTTGAAAAGGAAGAGAGAGTGGGAGACAGCCATTATGCGTCCTCCGGTGCTTACGGGCTGTATTCTCAGGACAATGCCCAGAGAAATCTCCGCCATATTTTCATTCGCAACAAGGATGGTGAGGTCTTCTTCCTGAATACGGACGAAAACGGCGTTTTGACCGGCTGCACAGAGAAACCCGTGGAGCAGCTCTCCGATTTCATGGACACATACGGCCCCGCATCGCTCAAGGGGTTTGAAACACAGCAGGCGCCCGGCTTTTTTGCCAATCTTTTTCACTCCTTCCGCAACTCCTGGCTCATCACCAAGATTTTCGGCAAGCCCACAGAGCCGGACGAGGTCGATCGCTATAACAAGTCTCAGCAGGACGGCGCTGATTTTCTGAAGCGTGTCGGCTATACGAAGTCCGAAGCAGAGCCGGAGGCCGCCCCGTCCCTTATGGATGTGCTGAAAGAAAACGGTCTGGAGGTCCCCGAATCGAACGAAAAAGCGGAGGAGCCCCAATTCCCCGGGCCGTCAGACCTGAATGAATCTGTGATCTACACGGACGGCACATTCGTGTCAGACCCCAACAGCTTAAGTGGAAAGCTGGATGCTCTTTTTAACATCTTTTCGGGGCTGCAGACCGAGCTTGGGAGAGAGGAAAACGATCCAAGCGGGCTGAACTTATATAAACTGCTCGCATCGCGAATCCTGCTGAGCAAAGTGTCCGCAGACGCGAAAAAAGTCGAGAACGGGGAAACAGAACTCGATCCGAATGTTCAGGGATACCTGGATGCCGTCGCTGATATCAGCGTGAACAATACGGACGCTTTCCGGGCAGCTGTGCTCAAGCAATTGGGGCGGGATGCCAAGGGACTGCGCTCCGATAAGACGCTCAGCGGCCTCGTCGGAAACACCGCCATCGCAGACCGGATGGCCATGATGAATTATACGGAAAGTCCTCAGGGCATGAAGGCCATGAAGGATCTCTTTACGAAATACAAAACCGCCCTGAAGTCTCAGCAGGAGGAAGCGGCAGAAAAGGTCGGAGCAGTGAGCAAAAACGAAACGGTTGCCGAACATACGGAAAATGTCGAGGAGATTAAGGACGGCCCCATCTGATGCGCGGTCGGTTTCCCGCCGCAGTTAACCATTCAATCCGAACGGCCTTTGCCGTTCGGATTTATTTTTGTTGCAAAACTGGCGGGAAGCTCGTATAATGTCTGGTGTATTGAACTGTGGGGACGTTTTCCGCAAGGTGCTGCGTCCGTCCGAAAAAGGAGCCTGTCAGGATGTCATCAGAAAACAACCGCTTGTTTGCTTTGGTGCTCTCGGCGATGCTTCTCGCCCTTGCGCTGGTACTCCCTCTGCTGACGGGGCAGGTGCAGCAGCTTGGAAACGCGCTGTGTCTCATCCACATTCCCGTGCTGCTGTGCGGCTATTTCTGTGGGCCGTGGTACGGGACGGCCGTCGGCTTTATCGCGCCGCTGCTGCGCTTTGCGCTGTTCGGAAAGCCGGAGCTTGTGCCGCGGGGGATCGCGATGAGCTTCGAGCTTGCCGTGTACGGTCTTGTCGCAGGGCTGCTCTATCGTCTGCTGCCGAAAAGGAAATCGAGCATCTATATCTCCCTGCTCGGCGCCATGCTCGCGGGTAGGCTCGTCTGGGGCGCGGTGCGCGTGCTGTTCTACGGACTCGGCAAATCCGAATTCGGCTGGGCTGCCTTTATCGCCGGCGGTTTCACCAACGCCATCCCCGGCATCATTCTTCAGATCGTTCTGATCCCCATTCTCGTCATGACGCTCAAACGGGTGTGAGTCTGAGACACCACATTAAGAAAGAAGGTCTTCTCTATGTCCAATTCCGAACTCAAACGCAAGGCCAAAGCGCAGCTTGGCGGCAAGCTCTTTTCTAACGCGTGGCTGATGGCGCTGCTCGTGTGCGCGATCGTCGGCGCGATCACCGCGGGAGCAGGCACCGTCGTGCCCGGTCTGGGTTATCTGCTTGTCGCCGGCGCAGTCGAATACGGCACCTCCCGCGTGTTCCTCGATCAGGCGCGCAGCGAAAAAGCGATGGAACTCGGCGAGCTGTTCAGCGGTTTTTCTTCCGACTTCGGTGAGCTGTTCCTGCTCGGCTTTCTCTCCACGCTCTTCGCCGCGCTGTGGGCGCTGCTGCTCGTGATCCCCGGCATTGTGAAGGCATATTCCTGGTCGCTGATCTACTACATCAGGCGCGATCACCCCGAATACGGCTGGCGAGAGTGCATGAAGGAAAGCGCCGCGATGATGCGCGGCTACAAGATGAAGCTGTTCCTGCTCGACCTGAGCTTTATCGGCTGGTACATCGTCGGCTCCCTGTGCCTCGGCGTGGGCACGCTGTGGGTCGTCCCCTATCACACGGCAACACACGCGCAGTTCTATGTGGAGCGCTGCAAGGAGCCGTTCGTCATCTGATGTTTTTGAGGCATCTGCCTCCCAAACGCGATTGCGTTTGGGAGGCTTTTTTTGCCGGAAGCATACCACTATGCCAAGGAGGGAAACATAGCGGCAGCTCCCAAAGCGGAGACAAGTTTCTTGTGAGCATCGTTACAATAACACAAGTTTCTTGTGATGTCAAGCATAAATTTACAAGTTTCTTGTTAAACTTTCTTGACAGGAACAAGTTTTTGGGGTAAGATAGCGTCGAAACTTGTCGAAGAAAGCAAAACAGGGAGGTTTGCGTATGAGCTTCGGAAAACAGATGCGGCTGCGGCGCGAGGAGCTGGGATTGTCCCGCACGGCGCTCGCCGAGGAACTCGGCGTGTCGCCGTCCGCCATCAGCAACTATGAAAATGACCTCAGCTCGCCCAAGGAGGACATACTGCTGCGCATTTTTGACGCGCTGCAGGTCGAGCCGAACTACCTCTTCCGCGACGCCTACCGCACCGTCGTCTTCACCTGCACCGCACACGAGCGGGAGCTGATCGAAAAGTGCCGCTCGCTCTCCCCCGTCGGACGGCAGACGGTGCACGCCGTGGCAAGCGCGCTGTGCGAGTACCGCGACGAGCTGACGCGCGAAGCGGGGGCGCTCGTCGACTTTGAGCCGCGGCAGATCCCGCTCTACCGCACCCCTGCGGCGGCAGGCTACGCCTCCCCCGCATTGGGCGAGGATTTCGACTACATCGCCTGCGACGGAAGCGTCCCGCGCGGCGCGGAGTTCGCCGTGCGCATTCAGGGCGACTCGATGGAGCCGCACATTCCCGACGGCAGCGTGGTCTACGTCAACCGCGAGGCGCTGCAAAACGGGGACGTGGGCATCTTCTGCGTGGACGGCGATATGCTCTGCAAGCAGTATTACCGCGATTCGCTCGGCATGACCTACCTCTTTTCGCTCAACCGCAAACGCGCCGACGCGGACGTGCTACTCTCGCTCGGCACGAACCGCACGTTGGTGTGCTTCGGCCGCGTGATGCTCGATCATCACGTTCCGCTGCCGGGGATGTAATTTTTCCTCGTGAAGTCTTGAAAAGTTTAAAAAACGGGCATACAATATTTAGTTGAAATTTGATAGCAAAGGAAGTTTGGCAATATGACAAAAATCGACATTTTCTCCGGTTTTCTCGGCGCCGGCAAAACGACGCTCATCAAAAAACTGATCGCGGAGGCGTACCAGGGCGAAAAGCTCGTGCTGATCGAAAACGAGTTCGGCGAGATCAACATCGACGGCGGCTTCCTCAAGGAGTCCGGCATCGAGATCTCCGAGATGTCCGCGGGCTGCATCTGCTGCTCGCTCGTGGGCGACTTCAACAAGGCGCTCAAAGAGGTCGTCGCGCAGTTCAAGCCCGATCGCATTTTGATCGAGCCAAGCGGCGTGGGCAAGCTCTCCGACGTGATCGTCGCCGTGCAGAACACGGTGGATGAGGGCGAGGACATG
>JAZLIU010000086.1:0-2430 GCA_045617565.1 Oscillospiraceae bacterium | reverse complement strand
AAACGGCGGCAAAACGGTCACGAGCATCAGTACCGCCATCAAAAGGCTTGCAAATCTCCTGCATTTTTTCACGCGCGGCACCTCCCTCCGATAACATCGCACTATAATTATATCAATTTCCAGGCCTCTTTGCAAGCCTTTTGCTCACGCCGCGCCGATGGCCGTTCCGGTGAAATAATGCGTCAATATCTCCGCGCAGGTCTTCCCCTCCTTTGCCATCACGTTCGCCCCGTACTGACTCATCCCCACGCCGTGACCGTAGCCCGTAACGTGGAAGGTCAGCGTGTCGCCGTCCACCTCCACCGTGAACGAGGGCGAGCGCAGTGAGAGCGCCGTGCGCAGGTCGTTGCCGCGCATTTCCGCGCCGCCGACGGTGAGTGAGGTGACGAAGCCCGTCTCGCTGCGGGAAATATCCCGGATCCAATCCGCGGGGCTGCCCGAAAGCTCGGCGGCGGGACAGGCGGCGTGAACGAGCGAGCGAAACTCTTCGGCGGTAAAGTGGACGGTGGAATAGTAATTCGGTACGAGCTCCTCCGTTTCGGGACTTGACACGCTCGTTAAGTACGGCAGGTCTTTCTGCCACACCGCGCCCGCGTTCTGCGTGCTGCCCCCCACGCTCGAGCAGAACACCGCGAGGATCGGCTCGCCGTCGTAGAGAACGATCTGTCCGTCCGTCTCGCGCACGGCACGCAGCAGCTTCTCCTCGTAGTACACCGCCATGCTGCCCCACTGCGCGGCAGCGTCCTCGGCGGTCATATACGCCTTGCAGCAGTTGATGTCGTCGCAGGCATCGGCCTTCGGGTGATTGGCGATCTCCCCGCCGCTCATTTTATGGAGCGTGTACGTCCGCGCGGCGTTTGCCTGCCCCTTCACCGCTTCGAGCTCGAACGACGCGGGCATTTCGGCGCGCAGCACGCCGAGTAAGTACCGCTCCATCGTCATTTCCTCCACCGCGCCGCCGTGCAGGACGCGCAGTATTTTTGCCGCGTCGTAAGGCGCGGCGGTCTGTTCGATCTCCGGTGGTTTTTCCGGCGCGCTCTCACGCGGAAGTGCGCCCGTCATCGTCCACGCGAGCGTCCACAGCAGGACAAAGAGCAAAAACAGAATGCGAATATAGTGCTTCATCGCCGTTCTCCTTTGGACATCCCCGCATAATTGCGGTGATGCCCTTGTTTTTCCCTATCCTATGAAAAGCTCGTCCGCAAAATGAGCAAATCCGCGTGACAAATGCGTTTTGCTGTGGTATAGTGCAGATATCCTCAAAGTGGAAAGGAATCGATATCCGTGAAAAAGCTTCATTGGCTGCTGTTGATCCTCTTTTCCGCCGCAGCCGTCTTTTTAAGAATATTTGAACTTCGCACCGGCTTTGACGACGCGGGATTGCCCGTCGGCGCTTTTGCCTCGCTTGCGCTGCCGCTCGTGCTGATCGCCGCCGCAGCGGTCTTTGTATTGCTCGCGCGTTCCTACCCCGCGCAGCGCGACCTGGTCGGCGGGATGGACGAATACTTTGACTTTGCCGAAACGCTCCCCGTGATGCTCTGCGTGCTCGGCGCGTTCGCGCTTTTCGCCTCCGCTGCGGCGAGCCTCCTGTTCTCTTCGCGTTCGCTGCTCACCATTTTGCTTGCGGTCTTTCGCGTTGCCGCGGGCGCGTCGGTGATCTATGCGCTCTTCGCGCTGCGCCGCGGTGATCCGATCTCCGGCGTGCTGCTGCTCACGCCGGTGTACGCGCTGGTGCTGCAGCTCATCTTCGTCTACCGCGCCACCGCTGTCGATCCCGTCCTCGCGCACTTCTACGTCGAAATTCTCGCGCTCGCCGCGCTGACGGCAGGATTCCTTGAATTCTCCGCCTTCGCTTTTCGCAATGGCGCACCGCGCATCTTTCTTCCCCTCGCGGCCATGGCGGTCGTTTTGTGCGTCTGCACCGCCGCCGGTACACGCGAGCTTTCGTCGCTGCTCACCTATCCCGGCTTCGCGCTGATTCTTCTCGGCTATTGCGCCGCCGCGGATTTTTCTCAGGAGTAATACGAAAAAGAGGTGTTTTTGATGCATGAACTGGAACGTCAATACCATATCCACGTCGCCCCCGGCGAGGTCGGACGCTATGTGATCCTGCCCGGCGACCCTGGGCGCTGCCCCGCTATCGCCGCGTATTTTGACGACGCGAAGCTCGTTGCGCAGAACCGCGAATACACCACCTACACCGGAACGCTGCTGGGCGAAAAGGTCAGCGTCTGCTCCACCGGCATCGGCGGTCCCTCCGCCTCGATTGCCATGGAGGAGCTGCACCAGTGCGGCGCGGACACGTTCATCCGCGTCGGCACCTGCGGCGGCATCGATCTGGACGTCTGCGCGGACGATGTGGTCATCGCCACCGGTGCCATCCGCTACGAGCACACCTCGCGAGAGTACGCGCCCATCGAATTTCCCGCC
>JAZLIU010000085.1:0-3135 GCA_045617565.1 Oscillospiraceae bacterium | reverse complement strand
CCTAAGCCCGCTTGGCCTCCGACTTGACCTACGCGGGCAAAGTCCCCAACAAGCTGCTTGAGTTCGTCAAGACCGGCTTTGCCGGCAACGACGCCCTCGCCGTGCCCGTCGTGACCTTCGGCAACCGCAGCTTCGACAATTCCCTCGCCGAGCTCTGCGCCTGCCTGGAGGGCGAGGGCTTCCACACCGTCGCCGCCGGCGCCTTTGCCTGCCAGCACGCGTTTTCCGACGTGCTCGCCGCCGGCCGTCCCGACAGCGACGATATGACGGTGCTTGCCAAGCTCGGCTCCGCCGTGGTCGGCAAGGTCGGCAAGATGACCGAGTATCCCGCCCCCATCGCCGTGGACGGCGACTCGGACGCGCCCTACTATGTCCCCAAGGGACTCGACGGTCAGCCTGCCAAGTTCTTAAAGGCTACGCCCAAGACCAACATGGATAAGTGCACGAACTGCGGCGTGTGCGCCTCCCTCTGCCCGATGGGCAGCATCGATCCCGCCAACGTCGCGGAGGTCACCGGCATCTGCATCAAGTGCCACTCCTGCATCCGCAACTGCCCCGAGGGCGCAAAGTATCTCGACGACGAGGCGTTCCTCTCCCACAAGGCGATGCTCGAGCGCGACTTCATGCGCCGTGCCGAGGCGAAGATCTTTACGGAATAAGGAGAAAGAGATGAAAAGAAGAATTGCGATTTTACTGTCCCTTGCGATGCTGCTCACGCTTCTGACCGCCTGCGGCAATAAAGCCTCCTACACGCAGGAGGCGGTCGCCGACGGCACGGAGCAGGAGGAGCGCACCGGCATTCAGCTGTACGCGCCGATGGAAGCTGAAAACCCCGAATGGCTCGTTATCACCGGCAGTGACGGCAGCACGATGGCGCAGGTGGACTTTGACTACAACGGCGAGAAGTGGCACTATCGCGCCGAAAAGACCGACAAGACCGAAGCTTACAACTTCTCCGGCTTGGATTATGAGTGGACGGAAGAGGGCAGCTGGGGCATGGACGATCTGAGCGGCAATGCCTACGCCTGCGATAAGGGCGGCTACCTCGGCTGGATCGATACGGAGCGCGGCGTTGCCTACAACGTGTTCTCCGATACCGCTACGGTCGAGAGCCTCTGGGATGTCGCCTATGCCGCGGCGGACGCCGAGTTTTTCCAGAGCGGCAGCGATGAGTCTTACATCGACGACGGCGAGTGGACGGTCACGGAATCGACACCCGCCGACTGGATCAGCGACTACGTCTGGAAGTACGATGAGTACGACGCCTATCTCCGCGTGCTCGGCAACAAGACCTACGCGTTTTACGGCGCGGACTTTACGTCCGACGGCATCGTGCGCTTCTGGAACAAGCTCGACGACAACACGATCGTTCTTTATAACGAGTTCGGCGGCGAGGACACCACGCTTACCTGCGAGGGCACATGGGACGACTGCGTCGTGACCGACGAATCGGGCGACACGCTCCACACCTTTGACGGCGCGATGAACGGCACCTACTACTGCATGATGAACGCGGGCTATCTTGACGGCGACACGCTGACGCTGACGGCGCAGCTTGACTATTGGCTCAGCGATTATGAGGTCGGCGAGCTCGCCGCGGGCAGCGTCATCAACCACAGCGATATAGACTTCATGGCGATCAATGTCACCAAGGTCGAAAAGAAGAGCGATACGTGGTACGTCATCACCGATGATATGGATATGCAGATGGATCTCAAGCGCGACGAAGCCGCGAATGCATGGAAGCTCGGCACCGATCAGCTCGGCTGGTCCCAGGTGGGCAAGTGCAGCTTGACGGCGGACACCGTGTTCGCCGACACGGCGGACAGCGGTGCGCACGCTACACTCGCAGACTGCATGGCAGCCAACGACTTCATCTATGCCAACGTGACCGTCAAAAACGGCGCGGCGGTATCCATCGACGTGGTCGACATCTGGTAAGAAAAACAGACAGCAAAAAAAGACACGCCTATGGCGTCTCTTTTTTTGCGGAAAAGCCGGGTAACGCCTTGCAAGGGGGAATAGCGTATGCTATAATTATCATGAATTATTATGGATTACTATAGACTGAAACGGAGGGGATGCGCGATGACGAAGGAATTGAAAAACCGTTCGCCGCTGCGCATCTTCCTGTCCTATTTTAAGCCGCACCGCGCCCTGTTCGCGCTGGATATGTTTTGCGCGGTGATCGTGTCGCTCGTTGACCTCGCGTTCCCGCTGGTGACGCGCGAGGCGATGTATGACCTTTTGCCCGAGCAGAAGTATCGCACGTTTTTTGTCATCATGGCGATCATGCTTGCGGCGTTCGCCCTGCGCGCGGTTTTGTACTACGTCATTGCCTACTGGGGGCACACGTTCGGCATCCGCGTGGAGGCGGACATCCGCCGCGACCTGTTCGTCCATATGCAGGAGCTGGACATCAGCTTTTTCGACAAAAACCGCACCGGCCAGCTCATGAGCCGGCTCACGAGCGACCTCTTTGAGCTCACCGAGCTTGCCCATCACGGGCCTGAGGATCTGCTCATTTCGGGTCTCACCATCCTCGGCGCGCTCATCGTGATGTTCACGGTCGAGTGGCGGCTTGCGCTCGTGGTGCTTTGCATCCTGCCGATCTTTGTCGCCACCGTCATGTCCCGCCGCCGCAAGATGGGCGAAGCGTCCCGCGGCGAAAAGCGCAAGGCGGCGGCGATCAACGCGGGCATCGAATCCTCACTCTCCGGCATCCGCACCTCCCGCGCCTTTGCCAATGAGGAAAGCGAGATCGAAAAATTCGACGAGGCCAACAAGCAGTTCAAGGTCTCCAAGCGCACCTTCCACAGCGAGATGGGCAAGTTCAACGCGACGCTGGAATTCTTCATGACGCTGCTGTCCGTCGCGGTGATCGCGGTCGGTGGGTATCTTATCATGCAGGAGAAGATGAACTACATCGACCTCATCACGTCCAGCCTCTATATCACCACGTTCGTCAACCCCATCCGCAAGCTTGCAAACTTCGCCGAGACCTTTGCCAAGGGCTTTGCGGGACTCGAGCGCTTTGTCGAGCTGATGCGCACAAAGCCGAAGATCCTCGACGCACCGGACGCAAGGGAGCTTTCCACCGTGCGCGGCGCGATCGATATGAAAAATGTCAGCTTT